>JAZSLZ010000112.1:0-12889 GCA_045535635.1 Clostridia bacterium | reverse complement strand
CTTTTCATTTAAGTTTGAAACAACTTCCGCAACATCAGACATACTTAATTTAATTTTATCTGCTTCAGCTTGATTTTCGGCAATCTTTGCGTTTATAGCTTCAATCTCATTATTGATTCTTTGAACAATATCTGTATTATATTCAAGACTGTTCAACAAAACATTTATATCATTTTCAAATGATGAAATTTCATTCTTAACCTGATAAAGCTGTTCGTTTAATTTTTCCTGTTGAAGCTCTTTTTGCTTATTTTCCTGTCTGGTGCTTTCGCTTTTCTTATCCGCTTCATCAATTTTTTCGTGTGTAAGGGAAATTTCCTTGTTGATATTATCAATATTTTCCCTCATTTTTTCAAGGCTTTGCTTTATTTTATCCATAAGGTTTACAGATAAATTAATTTCATTACCTTTTAAATCTTCTTTAAGCTTTAGATATTCTTTAGCCTTTTCACATTCAATGCGAAGAGGCTCAAGCCTTACTTCAAGTTCAGAAATAATATCAAGAAGTCTTAAAAGATTTTCCTGTGTCTGCTCAATTTTCTTTTCTGATTCGTGTTTTCTGTATCTGTATTTGGATATACCTGAAGCTTCCTCAAAAATTACGCGTCTGTCCTCAGGTTTTGCAGTAATAAGCTCATCAATTTTACCCTGTCCTATAACAGAATATCCATCTCTGCCCATACCTGTATCCATAAACAGTTCGTGAATATCTTTAAGTCTGCAGGAGGTTTTGTTAATGTAGTACTCCCCTTCACCTGATCTGAAAAATCTTCTTGTTATAACAACTTCATTATATTCAACATTAAATAATTTTTCACTGTTATCAAAGCAAATAGAAACTTCAGCAAAGCCCACAGGATCTCTTTCCTGTGTACCTGCAAAAATAACGTCCTCCATTTTACCGCCACGAAGGCTTTTAATACTCTGTTCGCCCATAACCCATCTGATAGCATCGGAAATATTACTTTTACCGCTGCCGTTTGGGCCGACAATTCCTGTAATACCTTTATTAAACTCTATTTTAACTTTATCAGGGAATGATTTAAATCCCTGAATCTCAAGATACTTTAAAAACACCCTTACACCTCATAAATTTCCAAACATTTTTTTGAAGCTTCCTGCTCTGCACTTTTTTTAGTGTTTCCTTCCGCCTTAGCAATAAGCTTTCCGTTAATATAAATACCTACCTCAAAAATTCTGTCATGTACAGGACCTTTTTCATTAAGAACCTGAAACTTTACTTCATCTGAGCTTTGTGCACAAAGCTCGTAAACCTTAGACTTGTAATCAACATTCTTAATACTGTCATCTGCATAAACCTCTTTAGTTATTATAGAATTAACCCACTCTTTAACTTTATCAAACCCTGCATCAAGATAGATAGCAGCAACAATAGCTTCAAAGCAATCAGAGAGAATTGATGGTTTGTCCATACCATTTTCAAGGATTTCACCATTCCCCATAAGAATAAACTTGTGAAGATTCTTTCTCTTTGAAAGCATATAAAGTGGTTTCTCACTAACAACAGAAGCTCTTAATTTAGATAAAAATCCTTCATCTTTTTCAGGATATAAACCATAAATATCTATAGAAACTATAGCATCTAATATAGCATCTCCCAAGAACTCCATTCTTTCGTTAGAAATACTTGCTCCGCCCTCATTAACAAGTGAGCTATGTGTGAGAGCAACCTTTAAAAGTTCTTTATTTTTAAAGCTATAACCTAAATTTTCTTCAGCTGAAAGTAATACATTATTGTCCATAATAACACCTCTTTAAAACAGGAATTGAGTATGCCAGGTTGACATACTCATTTAAATCAGGAAAGTTTGTTTATGTATTCAATAACATCTGCAATTGTTTTGATGTTATCTGCATCATCTTCATCAAACTCAATTCCGTATTCATCTTCAAGTTCCATAATAAGATCAATCATACTGATTGAATCAATATTAAGGTCACCTACAAAAGAAGATTCCATTGTGATTTTTTCCTTATCAATTCCGATTTTTTCGGAAATTACATCTCTGATTTTTTCAAACATAATTAGCTCCTTAATCTTTTAATAAATTTTTATATTTTACAACATAGCTGATTCCTGAAAAAGCGGCAAGTGCAACACTTATATAGAATAATACCATAGCTACGATGTAATAAACACCTGCTTTATCCTGCATAAGTGTAGTTGCTCCTAAAATAAGCATTGTTGTAGAAATCATTTGAACAACTGTTTTTAATTTACCGAATTTATCAGCAGCTATAACACAGTTTTGAGCTGCAGCTGCCATTCTTAATGCAGATACAATAAACTCTCTTGCAAGAACAATAATTACTGCCCATGACGGAACAAGCTGTGCTTCAACAAGACAAAGATATGCACTTATTACCAGAACTTTATCCGCAATAGGATCTGCGAATTTTCCAAAATTTGTTATTTCATTTCTTTTTCTTGCAAGGTATCCGTCGAGAAAGTCAGTAAAAGATGCAATAAGAAATACTGCAGCAGAATAAAAATCCGCATATTTGAAATCAAGTAACATAAGTACCACAAGAACAGGTACAAGAACAATTCTGAAAATAGTAAGCTTATTAGAAATTGTCATTTTTTATTCCTCCGTTATATATCCCATAAGATTGCCGTCAATATAATTGTCAACAGTAACTTTTACAAAATCTCCCACATTCAATGAGCCCGGTTCTGCAGTTATAAACATTTTAGGGTCAACATCAATTGAATCCATATATGTTCTGCCATAATACATTTTAATTGTTTTATCATAGCCTTCAACTACACATTCATACACATTCGACTCTTTCTCTTCGCAGATTTCGTCTGAAAGCTCATAAAGAATATCAGTAATATGCTCGTGTCTTTTGAATTTAATTTCATCATCAATCTGACCGTCTAGTTTAGCCGCTGCTGTACCTTCTTCACAACTGAAAGGAAATACACCTGCTCTTTCGATTTTATATTCTCTTAAGAAATCAACAAGCTCCCCAAACTCTTCTTCAGTTTCGCCTGGGAAACCAACAATAAGCGAGGTTCTTATAACTGCGTCAGGTATTTCATCTCTTATTTTGTTTATCAACGAGACAATATTCTCTTTTGAAGTTTTTCTGCCCATTCTTTTAAGAACAGAATCAGAAATATGCTGAAGAGGAATATCAAAATAATTAAGAATTTTATCGTTAGTTTTGATTTCCTGTATAAGACTGTCACTTATTTCTTCAGGATACAGATAATGAAGTCTTATCCACTTAATTCCGTCAATCTGAGATAATTTGTTAATAAGAATTTCAAGTGTTACACCGCTGTCAAGGTCTTTGCCATAGCAAGATGTGTCCTGTGCAATAACAATCAGCTCTTTAACACCTTTTTCAGCTAACTCTGTAGCTTCTGCAATTATGCTTTCAGGGGTTCTGCTTCTGTATTTACCTCTGATTGAAGGTATAACACAGTATGTACAATGGTTATCGCATCCTTCAGCAATTTTAAGATATGCAGTATATGAAGGAGTTGTAAGAATTCTGCCTTTAGAATCAAGAGGAGCGTTCATACAACCTTTTAAATATATGCCTCTTTTTTCTTTAGTCTTTTCTATAACAGAAACTATATCTTCAAAATCTCCTGTACCGCAAACACCGTCAACCTCAGGAAGTTCATCTAAAACCTCTTGTTTAAAGCGTTCACCCATACAACCTGCAACAATTAAAGTTTTAAGCTTTGCAACTTTTTTATAATCAGCAACATCCAATATCATATCAATTGATTCTTGTTTTGCACTGTCTATAAAACAACAGGTGTTGACAATTATAATATCTGCATCATCTTCTCTGGTTGTTATATTGTAACCTGCTTCTTTCAAATTGAAAAGCATAGCTTCTGAATCTGTAAGATTTTTAGCACATCCTAAAGAAATTAAACAAACATTTTCCAAGCACGTTACACCTCCTCGCCTAATTTTAAAATACAGCTTTTAATTTTATCATACTCAAAACCTTTGGAAATACAATATCTTATTGCTTTATCAACAATTTTTCTGTCATTAATATTGCCTTTTATTTTTTGTTCAAGCAATTTTAAAAGAACATCGTCATTTTCTACTTCAGCTACATATTTTTCGATTATATCTTTTCTTATGCCTTTAAGAGAAAGGTCATAGCTTATTTTTTTGACACCGTCTTTTTTTCCTTTGAACTCGCAATAAGTTTTTGCATAAATCTCGTCATTGATATAACCATATTCAATCATAATATCTATAGTGCTTTTTATGGCTGAATCGGTATATCCTCTTTGAGACAGCTTATCTTTTAATTCTTTTTCAGAATACATTTTTCTTGAAATCAGTTCAGTGCCGTAGTCAAGACACTTTTTAAAATCGACGGTCTGTTCTATAAGAGCCATAAACTCATCATCAATGTCCATGCCGATTTTAATTCCAAGATTATATAAATCTATATCAGAAATTCCAAAAGAAAACTCACCGTCTAAAAATACAGAATATCTTCCAGGAGTATTCTTCTGCAGCTGAATATCCGTTACCTTACTCATCTTCTGTTACAGATTTAGTAGTAGCTTCAGCTTCCTGATTTTTTATTTTTGCCATTACTTTATCTTCAATTTCTTTGCAAATTTCAGGATTTTCTGCAAGGAACTGTTTAGCTGCATCTCTTCCCTGACCAAGTCTTGTTTCTCCGTAAGAGAACCAGGCACCTGCTTTATTAACAATTCCAAAATCAACACCGTAATCAATAACAATGCCCTCGGTTGAAACACCTGTGCCAAACATAATGTCGAAATATGCTTCTTTAAACGGAGGTGCTACCTTGTTTTTAACAACTTTAACTTTTGTTCTTGAACCAATAATTTCACTGCCGTTTTTAAGAGTGTCCGCTTTTCTTACTTCAATTCTTACTGATGAATAGAATTTAAGTGCTCTACCGCCTGTTGTAACTTCAGGATTGCCGTACATAACACCAACTTTTTCTCTTAACTGGTTTATGAAAATTACGATAGTGTTTGTTCTGTTGATTATACCTGCAAGTTTTCTTAAAGCCTGTGACATAAGTCTTGCATGAAGACCAACATGAGAATCACCCATTAAGCCTTCAATTTCCGCCTTTGGAACAAGAGCCGCAACAGAGTCAACAACAATAACATCAACTGCACCGCTTCTTACTAAAGATTCAGTAATTTCAAGAGCCTGTTCACCTGTATCAGGCTGAGAAACAAGTAAATTATCAATATCTACACCAAGAGCCTTGGCATAAACAGGATCAAGAGCATGTTCAGCGTCTATAAATGCAACCTCTCCACCTGCTTTTTGAGCTGATGCAATTGCATAAAGAGAAACTGTTGTTTTACCTGAAGATTCAGGTCCGTAAATTTCAATAATTCGTCCTTTAGGATAACCGCCTACGCCCATAGCAATATCAAGGCTTAATATTCCTGAAGGAAGAGCATCAACATGAAGTCTTGAGTTTTCACCAAGCTTCATTACTGCACCTTTGCCAAATTCTTTTTCTATTTGCTTCAAGGCATTTTCAAGTGCTTTGCGTTTTTCTTCTGACATATTCGTTCTCCTTTATATTTTATCTTTTTTGTTACAATCCATATTTAAACAATTTTATCATAAAATTCAAAAAATTTCAACTATTTTAACATACTTAAAAGCTCTTTTTCATCTATAACCAAAACTCCAAGAGCATTTGCTTTTTCAAGCTTACTTCCAGGACTTTCACCTGCCACAACATAGCTTGTTTTTTTAGAAACAGACGATGTAACTTTGCCGCCGTTTTTTTCGATAAGATTTTTAATCTCATCTCTTGTCATCGTTTCCATTGTGCCTGTAACAACAAATGTTTTTCCTGATAAAATCTCCGTTGAGCCTTCTTCCGGAATTTCTTCCATATTCAACCCTGCATTTTTCAGTTTTTCAATTTCATTAATATTTCCTTCTTTTGAGAAGAAATCTGTTATACTTTCTGCCATAACGGCTCCTACATCATCAATTGAGGAAAGTTCTTCCTTTGATGCGGCAATAATATTGTCTATATTCTTATATTTTCCTGCAATAATTTTAGCAGCCTTATTTCCGATATGTCTTATTCCAAGACCGAATATCAAAGAAGATAAATTTTTTCTTTTACTGTTTTCTATTGCACTTAAAATATTACTTGCAGATTTTTCTTTAAAGCCGTCAAGAGACAAAATATCTTCTTTTTTTATTTTATAAAAATCAGCAACCGTTTTAATAAATCCTGCATCTATAAACTGTCTGATTACAGCAGGTCCAAGTCCATCAATGTCCATAGCTTCTTTTGATGCAAAGTGGATTATATTTCTTTCAAGCTGTGCAGGACACTCAATATTTGTGCATCTATGCGCTGCTTCCCCCTCTTCCCTTACAACTTCAGAACCACAGGATGGACAAATTTCAGGCATTACAAAAGGAACACAATTTCCATTTCTTTTTTCTTTTATTACACATACAACTTCAGGAATTATTTCTCCTGCTTTTTGTATAATAACACTATCGCCAATTCTGATGTCTTTTTCTTGTATATAATCAGCGTTATGAAGAGTTGCTCTGGAAATAAGACTTCCTGAAACAAACACAGGCTTTAAAACCGCATTTGGTGTTAAAACACCTGTTCTGCCAACCTGAATTTCTATGTGCTCTAAAATTGTTTCTTTCTGTTCAGGCGGGAATTTATAAGCAGCTGCCCATCTTGGTGCTTTTATTGTTGTTCCTAATTCTTCTCTTTGTTTAAGACTGTCAATTTTAACAACAACACCGTCAATATCGTACAAAAGACTGTTTCTGTCATTGCCAAATTTTTCAATCACCTCAACAACCTCATCAACACAGTTTACAAGATTGTTTTCACTATTAATTTTTAAACCAAGTTTTTTAAGGTATTCAAGCCCTTCATAATGGGAATCACAGTCAAATCCGTCAAATTTCTGAATATTGAATATAAAAATATCAAGATTTCTCTTCTCTGTTATTTTACTGTCAAGCTGACGAAGCGAACCTGCGGCTGCATTTCTTGGATTGGCAAACAAAGGCTGACCTGTAAGCTCTCTTTCTTCATTCAACTTTTCAAAGGATTTTCTTGGCATAAACACTTCGCCGCGAACCTCTATAGTTACAGGTTCATTAAGCTTCATAGGAATAGATTTTATAGTTTTAAGATTTTGGGTTATATCTTCTCCATCTGTACCATTTCCTCTTGTAGAGCCTCTTACAAACACACCGTCAACATATTCAAGCGAAACTGAAAGACCGTCAATTTTGTATTCAACACAATACTTATACTCACCTTCAAGTCCTTTTTTTACTCTTTCATCAAACTCTCTGAGCTCGTCATAAGAAAAAACATCATTAAGACTTTGCATAGGTACATCATGATGAACAGGCTCAAATTTTGTAAGAGGTTTATCTCCCACTCGCTGAGTTGGAGAATAAGGCAGTATAAGTTCAGGATTTTCTTCTTCAAGTATTTCCAACTCTCTGTAAAGCATATCATACTCATAGTCCGATATAACGGACACATCTTCAACATAATACATATATGCATATTTATTTAAAAGTTCAACAAGTTCATCAATTCTTTGTTTATTCTTCATATTATCCCATCCTAATTTTTATCTAAAAAATTATATCATAAATCAAGAACTATTGCAAGTTCAAAACTGTATCTTTAATATCCTCATCACCACTAACATTAGTATAACTGTCAGGCACATCACCAACTATTATACTTTCACTTACAAGAATGGTATATTTAAACTCATCAGAGGTATTAAAAACGCTTGTTCCTGTGTAGAATTTTCCGCAAATTTCAAAGTAAATACTGTTTTTACTCTGATTTACACCAACGCTTTCAAATTTACTGAAAAGCGTTGCCCCCACTCCGCCTATAAGTGAGCATTTAACATCAAATGAAGGTCCTTTATTTAATAGCATAGGATTATTAAAAGCATCAGTATAATAAACTTTAAAAACGAAGCTGTTCTCATAGCAATTTATGATATTTTTTATAACTTCTGCTTTAAACAGATTTATATCTTTTGTGTTGTAGTCTATCCCTGTAATTTTCCCTTCATCATAATTAATATTCACAAAATTATAATCATTTTCTTCACAAACCTTTGACACAGAATTATTTACACATAAGACAAAACTGTTTTGTGCCTTAACAACAAGCATATTTTTTAACTCTTCGCTATAAAAACTAATAGCTTTATAGCTGTAATATGTAAAAATAAAGCAAACAATCATCAGTAGAATACACTTCTTTTTTATAACAACTATCTTTTTTTCATTGTTAAATATCCTCACAGACATCACCTTTATATATGTATGAAAAAAAACAGTGTGTAAATACAAAATTTACACACTTCCAAGATCAGGTTTATCAAAAAATTCAACCTCTTGCTTTCCTTTTATTCCATCTGATTCAAATAAAACGATTTCATTTTCGCCTTGCTTTAAAATTGATGCAGGAATATAGAGAGTTTTTTGAGGTCCTATTTCCCAATATCTGCCAATATTAAATCCGTTTATTATTACAAATCCTTTTGTGAAATTATCAGTTCTTAAGAATGTATCACAAGGATTGTCAACTTGAAATTTCCCTTTGTAAAATGCAGATGACTCCTCTATTGCTTTTGATGAATATAAAATATTGTCTGTATTTTCCATCGGTAATGGATAAACATCCCAGTTAAAATGAAGCTTTCCTGCTAAAGTACATCTACCTGCTATACCTTTTTTTCTGTTCATTTTAGGTCCATAATTTGTTCTTCCCATATTTTCACAAAGAATTGTAAGTATATCTCCCTTTTTAGCAGTAAGATTAATTTTCAGTTCGTCATCATTTATATAAACGATGCCCACAAGTTTCTTATTTACATAAATTTGTGCTCTGTCGCCAAGACTTTCAAATGCTAAAGCCACATCCTCATAATCACGGTTTAGTTTTGTTCGGTACGCAATATACCCATATCCCTGTCCATAGCTTTCCATACATTTAGGAAGTTTTGAATGTACAGGTTGTGAAAGTCTCTCAATGTTATCAAAAAAACTTGCTTTTTCAGTTAACTCTACTTTGCCATAAGCTTTTTTAGGTCTGTTAGGTGGTACTTCAGGAAGAGGCTCTTTCACATACTTTTTCACAACATTACGTACTGCATTATATTTTTCCGTAACATCTCCGCATTCAGACAAAAGAGCATCATAATCATAGCTTGTTACATCAGGCGTAAATTTCACACTATGATTTGCACCGCTTGTAAAACCGAAATTTGTTCCGCCTATAAACATATACATATTCATACTGCCTTTTTTCAGCATATCATCCACAACCCCTGCATAGACTTCTGCAGATGTTACATGGTGCTTTTCATCACCCCAGGCATCAAACCATCCGCACCACATTTCCATACACATTTTAGGTACATCAGGGAAAAGCGCATCATGAGCTTTGAAGCTTTCATTAACATTACTTCCAAAATTTACCGTTGGTATGCATCCGTCAATAGTTCCGTCAAGAAGCCACTCTATATAACGGCCGTCAGAAGTAAAAAGCGGTACATTTATCCCCTGCTCACGGTAAAAATCACGAAGATATGCAAGATATTCCTTATCATCTCCATAAGAACCATATTCATTTTCACACTGCATCATTATAACAGGTCCGCCATTTGTACAAAGAAGAGGGCGTACTTCATCAAAAAGCTTCCTAAGATAATTGCTGAATAACTTTATATATGTAGGATTTGAGCAACGTATTTCCATATCATCATAAGTCTGAATCCACCAGGGCAAACCGCCAAAATCCCATTCTGCACAAATATAAGGACCGGGGCGTACAATAACCATAAGACCTTCTTCCCCTGCTTTTTTGATAAAATCTGCTATATTAAGATTGCCTGAAAAGTCAAATTCGCCCTGTTTCTTTTCATGCATATTCCACGCACAATAACTTTCAACACAGTTGCAACCCAGAGCTTTCATTTTTTTGAAAATATCTGTCCAGGTGTCAGGCATATTGCGAAAATAATGCACAGCTCCTGATATTATTTTTATAGGATCTCCGTCCTTGAAGAACTGATTTCCTTTAACTTCAAACAACATATAATCACCCCATAAAATACTGGACATATTATAGCATATCACCGTCCAAATAACAATACTTTACTTATAAGCAAACAAAAAAGCACCAATAAGGTGCTTCTTTGTTTGCAAATGCAAAATTATTTCATTGATTTTTCGTAAGATTCAATCATCTTTTTAACCATCTGACCGCCAACACTACCAGCCTGTCTTGATGTTAAATCACCGTTGTAACCCTGTTTAAGGTTTACGCCTACTTCGTTAGCAGCTTCCATTTTGAACTGTTCCATAGCAGCTTTTGCTTCAGGAACCATTGTTTTGTTTCTTCTTGACATTTTGTTACACTCCTTAATAATTTTTGCGTTGGTATCTTAAAAGAATTTTTAAGACATCAACCACGATAATATTATCTGCACACTAAATAACTGTATTCAAGTATCTTTTACTAAAAAATACATTTTTTTCTATTTTTCTTTTTACCATTGAATAATATTATTTTTTGTGCTATAATTATCAAAAACAAGGAGATAATAATATGAAAATATCAAATGACATAAAATATATTGGTGTAAATGATTACGATATAGACTTATTTGAAGGTCAGTACATTGTACCAAACGGCATATCATATAATTCTTATATAATATTAGATGATAAGTACGCCGTAATGGACAGTGTAGATGCACGTTTCAAAGATGAATGGCTTGAAAATATAAAAAGAGAAGCAGGCGGCAAAGCACCTGATTATCTTATTGTTCAGCACATGGAACCTGACCATTCAGCAAATATTGAAAGCTTTATGAATGAATTTCCTGAAAGTAAGATTGTTTCTTCATCAAAAGCTTTTACAATGATGAAAAACTTTTTCGGAACAGATTTTAAAGAAAGACAAATCGTTGTTGGCGAAGGTGATACACTTTCACTTGGAAATCACGAGCTTGTTTTTGTTACTGCACCGATGGTTCACTGGCCTGAGGTTATAGTAACTTATGATAAAACAGATAAGGTTTTATTTTCAGCAGACGGTTTTGGCAAATTCGGTGCTATTGGTACTGATGAAGACTGGGCTTGTGAAGCAAGAAGATATTATATTGGAATTGTTGGTAAATACGGTCAGCAGGTTCAGGCTCTTCTTAAGAAAGCTTCTGCGCTTGACATTAATACAATATGTCCTCTGCACGGACCTGTGCTTACTGAAAATCTTGGATACTACATTAACTTATACGACATCTGGTCATCATATAAAACAGAAGAAGAAGGTGTTGTAATTGCATACACATCAGTTTACGGAAATACAAAAAAAGCAGTCGAGTATCTTGAATCAAAGCTTAAAGAGAAAAATGTTAAGGTTACTGTAAACGATTTGGCAAGATGTGATATGGCAGAAGCAGTCGAAGACGCTTTCAGATATGATAAAATTGTTCTTGCAACTACAACCTATAATAATGACATTTTCCCTTTTATGAAAGAGTTTATAAACCATCTTACAGAAAGAAATTTCCAAAACAAAACAGTTGCTTTCATTGAAAACGGAAGTTGGGCACCAGTTGCAACAAAAGTTATGAAAGGTATGCTTGAAAACAGTAAAAATATAAATTATCTTGAAAACAATGTTAAAATCTTATCTGCAATAAATTCTGAAAGCAAGAATCAGCTTGACAACCTTGCAGATGAGCTTATATAATGAAAGGAGATTAAATACTATGAAAAAGTATGTATGCGATGTATGCGGTTGGGTTTATGATGAGGAAGCAGGTTATCCTGAAGCAGGAATATCTCCTGGAACAAAGTTTGAGGACCTTCCTGATGACTTTGAATGTCCGCTTTGCTCAGTAGGAAAAGATATGTTTTCTGAAGAATAATTAAATGTCCGCCGTTGCATCGGCGGATTTTTATTTGGAGGTATAAATTATGCAGCTTGTATTACTTACAGCTTTAGGCGTTGGCGGTGCAACACTTATAGGTTCACTTTTAGGTTTTATATTTAAGAAATATTCACAAAAATTTTCTGATATTGTTTTGTCTTTTGCAGCAGGTGTAATGCTTGCCGCTGCAGTTTTAGGTCTTATTGTTCCATCTGTTGAATTTGGCGGAAAGTTTGGACTTTTAGAAACAATTGCAGGAATATTTACAGGTGCATTATGTCTTAATATTATAGACAAGCTTGTTCCCCACCTGCACAGAATGATTGGACCTGAAACAGAAAGCCACAACAATACAAATTTAAGCAAGGTTTTACTCTTTGTTTCTGCAATTGCAATTCATAATCTTCCTGAAGGTATTGCAGCAGGTGTTGGATTTGGTTCAGGGGATGTTTCACAGGCATTAATTATTGCAGGTGGCATCGCTCTTCAAAACATTCCTGAAGGTATGGTAATTATAGGACCTATGCTTGCAGCAGGTGTATCAACAAAGAAAACTTTAATATGTGCAGCAATAACAGGAGTCGTTGAAGTTATAGGTACATTAATCGGATACTTTGCAGTTAGCATTTCTACCGCAATACTCCCTTTTGCTCTTGCTTTTGCAGGTGGAACAATGCTCTATGTCATCAGTGATGAAATGATACCTGAAACACACGCTCACGGAAACCAGAGAGGTGCAACCTACGCACTACTTGCAGGTTTTTGTATAATGCTTATAACAGATGTTTTACTTGGATAAAAAAAGAGCACTCATACGAGTGAAGTAGTCAATACTTTGTAGACACAAAAAAGAATATTTTAAGCTGCCTGTTCAAGTCTGTATTGAACAGGCGGTTTTCT
>JAZSLZ010000081.1:0-3595 GCA_045535635.1 Clostridia bacterium | reverse complement strand
AGCAAAAAATAAGCCAACCGCTTTAGCGGTAGCTTGAAACCGCTTGCGGCTGGCAGATTATTCGGTGGACTTTCAGTCCCGCCAGTAACAGCGACTTATAGTCGCAGAGCAAACTACCGGCTTAGCCGGTAGTTATGATTAAAGATATTAAAATAATTAATACAATAAAAGCCAGACTGTGATATATGCAGCTATAGTATATATGGTTGAATAAACAAGTGCTGCTCTTGAATATGCTTTGAGGTTTAAGTTTGCCATTGGCTTAAATGCCAATATAAGATATGTAATTATGTTTATAGCCGGGATTAATCCGACAAAAATCAGCCAGAAAAATTTCCAAAATGAAAGTGGCTTTGTGATAGGGTTTTCTTTAACTGTGGAAAATGCAAGTTGCTTTGCAGAAAAAGCGGTACCACAGGTTTTGCAGAATAAATCTTTTTCACTGATTTGTGAATTACATACTGGACAGTTCATAATTTCTCCTTTATAATTGCAATTTTGGGTGTGTTGTTTTCTATTTCTAAAACTCCGTAGCTTGGAGTATCATCACGAGGTCTGGAAATACTTCCTGGGTTGAAAAGTCTTACATTATCTGACATCTGACTCATACTTTTATGAGTATGTCCGAAAAGTGCAAATGAGCAATTGAGCTTCTTTGCTTTTTCTACCATCTTTTCAAGGGTGTAGAGATGACCGTGTGTGCAGAGGATGTTTATTCCTTCAAATTCAACTACTTTAATATAGTCGCTGCCGAAAAAGTCGTTGTTTCCGCAGACATTTTCAAAATGGATGTGAGGGAACAGTCTTTTAAGTTCGACTACATCACGAACAAGGTCACCTAAATGTATAACTAAATCACAGGGGATGTTCTTTATTATTTCAGATGCTTTTTTTATGTCGCCGTGAGTATCTGAAAATATTAATATTCGTTTCATTTAATCACCGCTTTAATTTTACAATTTTATTATTAAAATGTCAATACTGTAACAACTTTATTAACAACGCATAGTATAGTGGTGAAAGGCAGGGTGATTAAATGTTAAAATTTAATAATTGCGGATGCGGTAAAAGAGATAACTGCGGAGGTATTGATACAAGTATTCTCTTCTTTATTCTTGTATTTTTAATCTTATTTACTGACTAACATAATTTTAGTAAAGATGCCATACTTTTTAGTGTGGCATTAATTTTTAAGGAGGTTTTTATGGAATTTGATAAAGAAATATTAAATGAGCTAAACAAAATAATGGGAACGAAGCAAGGAAAAGAATTGCAGGAAAAATTAAAAAATGCAGATAAAGAAAAAATAAGAAAAATGTTAAGCAGTATGGATTTGTCTGCAGTTGACTTAAATGAAGTTAGAAAGACATTAAAGAACAACGATGCAGACACAATAAACGAAAATTTAAAGAATGCTGCTAATAAATTTTTTGGAGGTAATAATGGATAATCCAATGGAGCTTTTAGGCGAACTTATGAAGAATAAGGATGCTGTTGAGTCGGTTAAGAATGCACTTACAGGAATGGACGGCGTTAAAAGTGAAAATGAAATGCCGGATATGTCATTTTTACTTAAAATGCTTTCAGAAAACAAACAAGGGGTGCAGATGCTTGGTAAAATGAAGGGTGTATATGAAGCTTATAATGACAACAGTGACCCTGCAGTAAAGCTACTCAACGACCTTGCACCATTTTTAAGCAAAAAAAGAGCAGACAGTCTTGATAAAATATCAAAAATAGCAAAAATAAGCAAAGCGTTAAATAAGTTAGGCAGGGGATAGAATGGAAAGAAGATATGTTAGACAGTATGAAAATTTTGAGAATGCAATTCCTGATTTCAATAATGTAAAATTTCCTGAAAAACAGGAAGTAGTTGACGGAGAAATAATAAACAAGGATACAGAGATTGCAAGTGTTAAATCTGGGTTTAAACTTGACGATATAATACTTATAGGCATTTTGATTATGCTTTTAAATGAAGAGGAAAAGGATACATCAACAATAATTTTACTGGCACTTTTGTTTTTAAGTGAATATATATTTTAATTGAATTTAGCTCTTGAATATTACATAATAATATGATATAATATCAAGGATTGAAATACAGAAGGGAAGATAAATCTTGAAAACACTTGTAAAAGAAATATATAAAGACGCTGCTTCTTTTGATAATAAGAAAGTAGAAATTTCAGGTTGGATAAGAACCATAAGAGCATCTAACGCTTTTGGCTTTATCGAAATCAATGACGGTACATTCTTCAAAAATATTCAGATTGTTTTTGAAGAACAGATTCTTGAAAACTATAAAGAAATTGCATCTATGAATGTAGGTGCGGCGCTTAATATAACAGGAACAGTTGTTTTAACTCCTGAAGCAAAACAGCCTTTTGAAGTTAAAGCAGAAAAAATTGAAATTGAAGGTGCTTCAACTCCTGATTATCCATTACAGAAAAAGAGACACTCTTTTGAGTTCTTAAGAACAATTTCTCACTTAAGACCAAGAACAAACACTTTCTCTGCAGTATTCAGAATCAGAAGCCTTGCTGCATTTGCAATTCATAAGTTCTTTAATGAAAGAGGCTTTGTATATACTCACACACCAATTATCACAGCAAGTGACTGTGAAGGTGCAGGTGAAATGTTCAGAGTAACAACTATGGATATGAATGATGTTCCTATGGAAAATGGCGAAGTTGATTACAGCAAAGACTTTTTCGGCAAAAGTGCAAATCTTACTGTAAGCGGTCAGCTTAACGCAGAAACCTATGCTATGGCATTCAGAAATATCTACACATTTGGTCCTACATTCAGAGCAGAAAACTCAAATACTACAAGACACGCGGCAGAATTCTGGATGATTGAACCAGAAATCGCTTTTGCAGATTTAAGTGACGATATGGCACTTGCAGAAGATATGCTTAAATATGTTATTAACTATGTTTTTGAAAATGCACCTGAAGAAATGGAGTTCTTCAACAACTTTGTTGATAAAGGTCTTATTGAAAGACTTAAAAATGTTGCAAATTCAGATTTCGGCAGAGTAACATATACAGAAGCTATTGAAATTCTTAAAAAGAATAATGAAAACTTTGATTATCCTGTTGAGTGGGGTAGCGACCTTCAGACAGAACATGAAAGATATTTAACAGAAGTAGTGTTCAAAAAACCTGTTTTTGTTACAGACTATCCAAAAGAAATCAAAGCCTTTTATATGCGTCTTAACGATGATGGAAAAACTGTTGCTGCTATGGACTGTCTTGTTCCTGGTATTGGCGAAATCATCGGCGGAAGCCAGAGAGAAGAAAGACTTGATGTTTTAACAGAGAGAATGAAAGAGCTTGGACTTAAAGAGGAAGATTACTGGTGGTATCTCGATTTAAGAAGATACGGCGGTACAAAACACGCAGGTTACGGTCTTGGCTTTGAAAGAGCAATTATGTACCTTACAGGTATGTCAAATATAAGAGATGTTCTTCCGTTCCCAAGAACAGTAGGAACAGCAGAATTCTAAGAAAAATTCAACCCTTTGCCGAGTGTCCTTATGAACACTCGGCAACGATATTGATTTTTTGCAAAATCAGAGATATTGCTACGC
>JAZSLZ010000077.1:0-26492 GCA_045535635.1 Clostridia bacterium | reverse complement strand
GGTGTTGCACCTGGAACAAGCGAAAAAACAAACTTCAATGCTCTTGAGGCAACAAAGAAGAACACAATCTTCACAAACGTTGCTATCAACAATGACGATAACACAGTATGGTGGGAAGGTCTTGACAAAAATCCTCCTGTTAATGCAACAGAATGGAAAGGTGCACAGGTTAACGGCGTAGAATTTACAGCTGACGGTAATAAACTTGCTCATCCAAACTCAAGATTTACAGCTCCTGCAATTAACTGTCCATGTATTTCAAGTGAATTTGAAAATCCTGAAGGCGTACCTATTTCTGCAATCGTATTCGGCGGCAGAAGAGCAAAAACTGCACCACTCGTATATCAGGCAAGAGATTGGGAACACGGTGTATTCGTTGGTGCTACAATGGCATCTGAAACAACTGCCGCTGCTGCAGGTGCAGTTGGTGTTGTAAGACGTGACCCAATGGCTATGAAACCATTCGTTGGTTATAATATGGCAGACTACTTTGCACACTGGCTTGAAATGGGTGCAAAAATTGACCCTGATAAGGCTCCAAAAATCTTCCACGTTAACTGGTTCAAGCAGGATGATGAAGGACACTTTATGTGGCCTGGATTTGGTGACAATATGCGTGTTCTCCTCTGGATTCTTGACAGATGCGAAGGTAAAGTTGCTGCAAATGACAGTGAAATCGGTTATCTCCCAAATATGGAAGATATTGATGTAACAGACCTTGACCTTTCAGAAGATGTTCTTAAAGCACTTCTTGCAGTAGACAAAGAAATGTGGCTTGAAGACGTTAAGGATCAGGAAGAATATTTTGCACAGTTTGGCGACAGACTCCCTGCAGAAATCAAAAAACAACTTGAAATTTTAAAAGCAAATCTTTCAAAATAAAAATAAACCCCTGTTCAATTTGAACAGGGGCTTATTTTTATTGTGCTTTAATTACTTTTCCGTTTAAAAGATTAATTACTCTGTATTCAAAAGGTGTGCAGGAGATTAAATAAAATCCGCCATCTTTTGTAACAAATGGCTCACCATAGGTGTATGGATAAAGCTTCTTTAAATTGTGTGTACCTTTTTCAAGAATAAAATATCCGTCGTTTACTGCACTTATGTTTTCGTTTCCCTGTAATGCCTGAGGCTCGTTGAAATAAAGAGCTTTAACGTAAAGGTCGCCATCTTTTTCACCAACAACATATAAGCTGTTATAATCCGCATATTTATCGGCAAGATTTGTTATATTCCCGTCTTTGTCCATATAGAATAGTACGCTGAAGCTATTTGACCATCTTGACATTCCTTGCCATGAGGTGCTGTGGGAATATAAATAATATCCGCCAAGACCATCAGGAATGATGTTTTCAAGATTATAAACAGAAAGCCATTCGTTTATCTGTGTATATTCGCCGTCTGTTTCTGTGAAAAGGAACTTAATTTTAGGCGTATATGGTGCAGGAATACCTTCGTTGATGTGAATAGTTACATCAAGAAAACTGCGGTCATCAAACTCATAAAGTGTTGCAAATGCAACCTTTGGCGGTAATTCTAAAAGACCTTCTGAAACAACAGGAGTAATTTCAATGTTTTTAACAAGCTTTCCGTCAAAATACACTCCGTCGTCTTTAAGTTCAGTTCTTTCAAGCACGTCAATGCCGTTACCTGCATCTCTGTATGAATAGCTGTCCTCGTATTTGGTATCAGTCTTTGTTAAAATGTCCTGCTTATGGTCTAAAACCATATAATTATAGTAATAATGGTCAAAAGTATAATGAGTGTAACCGTTTTCGTCTACAGATGTTTTACGAACGGCCTGCTGGTCTTTTAATACTGTATGGTCATCGTCCATATATGCAATGTATGGGCTTAAGTTTTGATATTTGTTTGTGTTAATTTCAAGATGGTAATTTTCATTGTTCCAGTTTATAAACCATCCAAGCTCATTGTGAACAATATCATAAGTTAAAGGGAAATATGTTACATCTCTGAAATTTAAAACAGGATATTCCTGTGATTTGTTGTCGAACTTCTGACCGTTTAAATAAATGTTATATGTTGGAACAGTAGCTTTGTATTTCTTATTGACAGGATTTGCAAGATAATCACCAAAAGGCTTTAATTCAAAGGGATTTATTGATTTTGTTAGGTGATTTACAATATAAAGTCCTTTTTCGTTATCCCAACCGCAGTTAATGCGAACAAAATTTGAAAGGTCATAAGTCATAGGGAAGTAAGAAACATCCTTGTAAGTGATAACTGGATACTGAGCATACTGGCTGCTTACAACCATATCGTTTAAATAAACATCAAACGGTGCTATTTTAACATAAACCTCATTTGATGCGGAAACATTAACAGATAAACTACACAGAATAATAAATGTAAGTAGTAAAGTAATAATTCTTTTCATTATTTTCGCTCCTTTTTTCCTTTGTCAATATATTCTGAGCTTAAGGAAATTATCCTTTGATATATTTCAATTGGCTTCTCTTTAAACATTCTGGCAAGGATTTGCGCATCCTGCTCGTTTGGAAGAGAAAGTGCAAAATGAAGTGCATTTTTGTCCTTATCATAGATTTTAAGACTTGCAGTGTAGCAACCTACATCTTCTTTCCAGTAATCAACGACAATGTCTTCATTGTCTTTATATTTCTTGACAGAGTTATAGATGATTTCGTCAATTTTATCCATAACTGATTTAGGTATCTGTCCAAAGAAGTACTGCAGAGTTTCAAGTCCCTTTTGCTGCATTTCAAGACAGTCCTTGTGGTTTTCTACAAACTGGGTAATATAACCTTCCTGACAAAGCTCTAAAATACTTTGCTGAACAACAAAATAATTTGCATTTATATGCTCTGAAATAAAGTCAGAAAGAAGCTGTTTTGGCATATGGACACATTCGCCAATATGCTCTGACTGATAGAGAATATAAAGCACTAAAAGCTTTGTTTCAGGCTTGTCTTTAAATTCATAAATATAATCCTGCATAAAAATCTCCAATATATCTAGAAAAAATTAAAATGTTGTGCTATAATTATTAAAGAACCCGTTACCGAGTTGGAAAAAATCAGTAACGGGCACGGTAAAAGCATTTGAAATTAGTTATTCAACGATGAATTCCTGCATTTCTTTTGTGAATTCTGCTGTATCGTCTGAATAAACTTCAACCTTGATAGGTTTTGATAAATCAAGTGAGAAAATACCCATAATTGATTTTGCATCAACAACATATCTGCCTGATGTTAAATCAACATCAAAATCATATTTGTTTACTGCGTTAACAAAAGTTTTTACATGGTTGATTGAATTAAGTTTAATGTTAAATGTTTTCATAGTTCATCCTCCTTTTATTTATACTTATATAATAATACAAAAATAAAAAATAGTCAACTAAAATAACAAAATTAACTCTACAGGAAAGGACATATAAATTGAAAAAAGTAAGTTTTTTTACTCTTGGGTGCAGGGTAAACACCTATGAAACTCAGGCTATGTGTGATATATTTAAAAATAACGGCTACGAAATTGCTGATTTTAACGACGTGTGCGATGTGTATGTTGTTAATTCCTGTACTGTTACTGCTATGGGGGATAAAAAATCCCGTCAGGAATTAAGAAAAGCAAAAAGAAAAAATAAAAATGCAGTTTGTGCTTTGGTTGGATGCTATGCACAGAATTTAATTCAAAAGGGCGAAGCATTTGAGGAAGCGGACATTATTCTTGGTAACGGTTTTAAAGACAAAATCATAGATGCAGTTGAAAAAGCTCTTAATGAGAAAAAACAACAGATACTTTTTGAAGATGCATTAAAGCAACGAACATACAGTAATGAAAAAATTTATAGCTTTGATGATAAAACCAGAGCAATGATTAAAATTCAGGACGGTTGTGACAGATTTTGTTCATACTGTATAATTCCTTATGTAAGAGGACCTGTAAAAAGCAGAGCGCTTTCTGATATAAAAGAAGAGGTTGAAAGAATTGCAGAGTGTGGCTTTAAAGAAATCGTATTAACAGGAATTCAGGTTGCAGCATTTGGTCAGGATACCAAAGAGGGAAGTCTTTGTGATGTTGTTGAAATGTGTGCAAAAATAAAGGGCATAGAAAGAATAAGACTTGGCTCCGTTGAGCCTGTAATTATTACAGACGAATTTTTAACGAGAGTAAAAAACACAGGTAAATTCTGTCCGTCTTTTCATATTTCCCTTCAAAGCGGTTGCAATGAAACCTTAAAGAGAATGAATAGAAGATATACTTCTGAAAAATACTATGAGGCAGTACTTAAAATAAGAGAATATTTTCCGTTCGCAGGAATTACAACTGATGTAATAGTAGGTTTTCCTGGTGAAACGGAGGAAGAATTTAAAAAATCTCTTGCTTTTGCTGAAAAAGTTGGGTTTACACATATTCACGTTTTCCCATATTCCATAAGAGAAGGCACAAAAGCCGCAACTATGGAAGGACAGATTGAAAAAAGCATCAAGGACATAAGAGTTAAACTTATGAATGAGGTTGGGGAGAAATCACATAAAGAATTCCTTGAAAAGCTTAAAGGAGAAACCTTTAAAGTTCTGGTCGAAAGAGAAAAAGAAAAAGGAATTTATGTGGGTTACACAGAAAATTATATAGAAGTTGAAATTAAAAGTGAAATTAATATATTAGGAGGTGTTATAGATTATGCATTTTAGTACAGATTACAAGCTTGAAAATTTTATACTCAACACAAATTGGGAAGATTTACCTGTTGAGGTACAAACAAGACTTAAAGGATGTTTTATTGACCTTATGGGTGCTTTGATAGTAGGTAGCAGAAGCAGTCAGTTTGAGGTTGGTTTAAAACTCGCGGAAAAAATATACGGAAGAGGGGATATTCCTGTCATTGGCTCTGATAAGAAGTTTAATTTCCTTGGTGCATCTGCAGCAATGGGTCATTCTTCAAATGCTTATGATATTGATGACGGTCACAATATGACAAGGTCTCATCCCGGTACTTCATTTGTTGGTGCAATTCTTGCCGCAGCTTATGAAAAAGACCTTTCTCTTAAAGAGTTTTTAACCGCAATGCTTGTTGCTTATGAAGCAAGTATAAGAAACGGTGCTGCGATTATGGAATATTATAATTATGCCCATTCAAGCGGAACCTTTGGTGCAGTTGGTGTAGCTACAGGCGTTGGCAGAATTTACGGCTTTACAAAAGAAGAAATGAACAATGTTTTATCAGTTGCAGAGTTTAATGCTCCGCTTGTTCCAGGCATAAGAAGCGTTGAATATCCATCAATGAACAAAGACGGCGTTCCATTTGGTGTAATGATTGGCTGTCTTGCGGTTATGGAAAACCTTTGTGGCTTTGAGGGAAACAAAAATCTTCTTGAAGCAGACGAATATAAATACTATTTAGACGACCTTGGAGAAAAATATCAGGTTATGGATTTATATTTCAAGCCATATCCTTGTTGCAGATGGGGACATCCTGCCATTGATGCTTGTACAATCACAATGAAAGAAAATAATATAACTGCAGATGACATTGAAGCAGTTGTTATTAAAACCTTTAAAAGAGCAACTCTTCTTTCAAAAATTATACCGCAGACTGCAGATGAGGCACAGTACAATATTGCATATCCTGTAGCATCTGCAATAGTTTCAGGAACCTTTGGCATAAATCATGTATGGAAAGAAAGCTTTGAAAATCCTGAAATTCTTGATATGATGAAAAAGCTTTCATTTGAGGTTGATGAAGAGCTTGATAAAAAGTTCCCTGCACAGAGAATTTGCCGTGCAGAAATCAAAACAAAAGACGGCAAGATTTATATTTCAAGAGATTTTGAGCCAAGCGGCGAAGCTCACGAAAATATTGGCATTGACTGGCTTTCAGAAAAATTCTGCCGTATTACAGGGCCTGTTATCACAGAAGATGCACAGAAACAGATTTTAGATATTTTAACATCAGATGAAAACACACCTGTTAGAAGCATAGTAGACCTTGTAAACACCAAAAGTTTCTGGAAATTTTAATATTGACAAAAATGTGTTAATATGTTAACATATTCGTGTTGCTTTTAGCAACACTTTGCTGTTGTAGCTCAGTCGGTAGAGCACTACATTGGTAGTGTAGAGGTCACGGGTTCGATTCCCGTCAACAGCTCCATAAAAGTACACTAAAATCGTGAGGTTTTGGTGTGCTTTTTATTTTGGGATAAATGTGGGAGATTGGTTTTGTCCATTATTTGTCCATTATTGGGGTAAAAAAAGAAAGAAGAAGCGGAAGCTTCTTCTTTAGTTTGCTATGTCTGATTGGTTGTAAAGCAGGGCGGTGAGCTTGTCGGAAGCTGCATCGGATGCTTTCTTGAGTGCGTGAGAGTAGATGTCGGTTGTTGTACTTGCTTTGGTGTGTCCGAGACGTTCTGCTACAGTTCTGATGTCCGTTCCGTTGGCGATAAGGAGAGTTGCGTTTGTGTGGCGGAGTGAATGAGTGTGGATGTTTTTGAAACCGTGTTCATTGGCAAAATCTGTAATCCATGAGGTAACTGTGTCCGGATGCATTGGTCCGCCAGAATGAGATGTGAAGATTTTGCGACTGCCTTGCCATTGGTCGCCCATCATAAGACGGAGCTTTGCTTGTTCTTTTCTCCATTGAAGGAGAAGCTTTGCAGTTACAGGTGATATTTTAATCAGCCTTTCGGATCCTTTGTTTTTGGGTGTGTCATCGAAGATGCCATGTCCCGGTACATAGAGAGATTCTTTGCTTATATTAATTAGACATGCATCAGGGTTAAAGTCGGACCATTCAAGACCGGTTATCTCTCCACGACGAGCACCACTGTCTATATACAGACTAACGAGTGCACGATATTTAAGCGGAGCTTCACGAAGCTTTTTAATGAATTCTATTGTTTGAGTGTCATCTAAATAAGATTGTTCTTTTTTTGGCACCTTTGGTGGCTTTACTCTGTCGCAGGGGTTGTATGGTATAATTTGCCAATATACTGCGGTGGTGAGTACGGAGGAAATGAAATGATGATACCTTAATATTGTGGAAGGTGCAAGTTTGGTTCTTTGGCCTTCCGCTATTTTGAAAAGGTTGTCAGCTTCTAATGCTGAAGATATTTTGTCGGCAGTAGCCTTTGTTATGTTGCGGTTATTTACCGCCTGTTTTATGGTACCTTCTGAAAGTCCTGTTAGACTTGCAAGTTTAGATTGAGTGAGGCTTTTGAATTTTAAGATTTGCTTAAGATCTTTGGATGCACGATATTTAAGGTCTTCTCTTATTCCTTCTTCTGCAAGGTTGTTATAAAATTCAATAAGATGCATAGGCTGAAGCTTTGAAAGCTTTATGTGACCTAATGCAGTATATACATTCTTAACTATGCATTTGTAGGAATATATGGTTTCTGTTTTAAGCTCTTTTTCTGCGTAATCCTTAAACCATTTTTCTGTGAATTCTGCAAGTTTTATGCTTCCGTCAAGAAATAAACCGTTTTTGCATCTTTGCTCGAATTCAAAGGCTATTTTTTGCACCTCTTTTTCTGCTTGTTTTTCCGTCATATTTGGCGGTGGGGTGAAGTTCGTTGTTTTGGTTATCTGTTCTCCGTTGACATTATAGCCTACAGAGACTCTTATTTGATATGTTTTGCCTCTTTTTCTGATTGAAGCCATAAAAATAGCACCTCTTTCTGTGTTTTAAAAGTTGACAAATAAAGGTGCTGTGTGATATACTTTTTTTGTACAAATGGTGTATATCACTATGCACCTATATATCTGACCGTTCCTATTAGGGTGGGAACGGTTTTTTTTATTTTGCGAATAAAAATACAAATAATGAAATCAAAACAGTATAAGAACAGAGAAAAACCGCTTTACCTTTTGGTGACATTTTTATATAGTCGTATGCGAACATATGAGCGAACCCGCAAGTTCCTATGCAAGGGGCAAGGGCATATAGAAAGTGAAACACTCGACCTATGATGTTGGGCGAATAGAAATGTTTGCCTATAAATATATATTCACATATTAATGTTATAATGAAGATGGCACGGACAAAGAGTGAAGCTTTATACATATCTACATCTTTGCGAAGTTCACTACTTTCGTGAATTTTCGAAAAATAATTCTCCTTTAATTGAACATTCTGGTCTTCAAGTTCGCGCAGTTTATTGCACAACATATCAACACGATAGTTGTATTCTTTCAACAACTCTTCATATTCTTTTTTATAATCCATAGACCACCTCTAAAAAGTTATCTTACATTCAACGACTTTTCCAAGAATGTTTATTTTTGTCTTTTCTAAATTGTATATTTGTATCTGATGTTCAGGATTGAAAGATTGTGGTATGAGCTGAACCAGGTTGCCATCTCTTTTGTATCTTTTAACTGTAGCATTTTCATTCTCTACCATAACAACAGCTATTTCTCCGTTTTCTACTGTATCCTGTCTTCTTACTATAATAAGGTTGCCTTCGTTAATCTGAGCTGCAGACATACTGTCGCCTTTAACCTTAAGGGCAAAGTATTCAGCACCACCATTATGGGTTGTATAGGTTTCGTCTATTATATGTTCTTCTGCATATAATGGAAGACCTGCGGAGATGTAACCAAGAACAGGTATTTTGTGTACGATTGGATTGTAGGGTTGAATGTCTGTGTCATATATCAGTTCTCCTGTTATAAAAGAAACAGGATTTATTTTAAGAGCACTTGCCAAGAGGGCGATTTTATCTCTTTTCATATTAGATATAAAACCATTTTCCCATTTTTGAACTGTGCTTTTACCAACGCCTACTTTAGAACCAAGCTCTTCGAGGGTAAGGCCAAGGTCTGTGCGTCTGTCATGTATCATTTTTCCAATATCCATTATGTTCACCTCGCTTGTATTATAACAGAAGAGTTTCAAAAAAGCAACTATTTTTTCGAGAAAAACGAAAAAAGTTTCTTAAAGGGGTTGACAAACAAAAAAACAAGTGATAATATAAAAGTATCCTAAAGGAAACAAGAGAGGAGGATATTATGAATAGTAACGAATTAAAGGCGGAAATTTTTCGCAAAGGTTTAACAATTCCTAAGCTGGCAGACCGTATGGGAATATCAAAAAAGAGCTTATATGCAAGGATGAGTTTACAGGTTCCTTTTACACAAGAGGATATAATGAAAATAGCTCTTATCCTTAAATTAGATGCAAATGATATTATAAGAATTTTTTTTGCTCAAAAAGTTTCCTAAAAGAAACAAAACCAAATAAAGACTGTGTGATTACTTAATAAATTGAAGAAAGGAGAGAGGATGAGATTATTTTATGTGTAGTTTTATTAGCAGTGCTATTTATCGGAATTTGTATAAGTAATGAAAGTACAAAAAGAAAAATCCGCATGTTTAACAAGAAACTAACGGATTTTGAAAAGATTTATTATGGGGATTTATATCAATCTGGTGAATTAGACGACAAAGAATGGGCATCTAAAGAATTTTATCTATTAGAGACGATGCCCAAGAGGTTAGAAAAGATATTATTTTGTTACCAATGCCCGATGTATCGAAATAAAGACCTAAAAGATAGGCGACAATTATTTCAAGAAGACAAAGAACTGTAGAAACAAAGAAGTTTTGTGTGTGCTTGAATACAGGAGAGAAAATTTTACACTTTTTAAGAAGATTATAGCCCCAAAATATTGTATGTTTGCAACGATATACATATTCTGCCCGGGCTTGTGTTAAATAATCATCTACTTTGGAAGCATAATGAAAGTCGGAAAGCAGTGTTGGAGTTATTTCATACAAGTTATCTATGTTAGCTCTGTTGATGAGCGAAATGATACTGTTTTTTAACTCGTAATTATTGGTGGTTGTTCCAGCTTCATGATTCGTTATAAATTTTGTGCGAATGTAAGCACAGTGGAACAAATGGATAAGATTTTTTAACAGTAAAAGTAAAGCGATGATGAAATACAATAATATAAATTTTATCATCTGTACAACCTCTCTTTCTGCTTGATTATAGCACAGAAGGGAAAGGATTACAAGGTGCGAAAATAAAAACCCGACTGCACCTGGAAAAGGAGTGCAGCCGAGCGACGCATTTTTTAATCCTGAAAGGATTGGATGCAGTATAACATAATTGGTAAAAAATGTCAAGATAAGGAAAGGAGAAGAAGATGATTGCGAAAATGAGGACCATACCTCAACTTGTGAGGGAAGCCAAGAAGAATGATCCTGAATCTTCACTTAATGAGCATTTTGTAAGGTGCCTTGTGAAGCAAGGGTTAATTAAAGCGGTTACGGTGAACAGAAAGACCTTGATTTCAGTTGAAGCTTTTAATGAGTATATGAATAATCCGGGAGAGGCGAAGACTGAACATGGGAAAATAAGAAGAATAGAAAGTTATGTGTAAAGGAGAATGATTATGGATTTTGTTAGATTAGTTGAAAGCGGTAGATATAAGCGAGAAGAGCTTAAAAAGGAAGACAGAAACTTTGTTAATGGGATGGATTATATCTTATCAGAGGTTATGTAAAAGGACTTCAGCGAAGTGATTGAAATGCCTGATGATTGTCCGGGACTTAAGATGGTGCTTGGGGAGATTGCTAAAAAGGTAGTTGAGAACGTTAAGGAAGAGATTAACGGAGCTATATGCCAGGTTATAGTTGAATGCATAGATAACAACATAGATTAGTTAGAAGTTAGGAGTTATTATGAAAAAGTTACTGAAGAAAATTAAGGAAACGGTTAAAACATTGAAGGACAATGCAATACCTATAATGAGTTTTTTTATTGTAGTACTTGCATTAAGGCCGTATTGCTACAGTATCAGAGGCTATCACGCAATAGGCGGTGAGTACATATTGGCCGGGCTTATTGCCTACGGCATAAGCTCCGCAATTCACAATGAAAAGGAAGAAGGTAGCGAAAGTGAGTAAACAAGGACAGAAGGCTATAGCAATTGCTATAACAAATGCGAGGAAGAAAGCTTTTCAGAGTGGTATTGATATAAGCCTGTGGCTGATGACTATTGCTCTTAATGAAGAGTTTGGATTTGGCAGAGGCAGACTTCTTAAGCTTCAAGGTGCGTTTGAAAAGAATTTTAAGGAATATGAAGCATCTATTGATGATGATGTTCTTTACGGCAATGCGAAGCTTAAGAGAAAAATCAATAAGATTATGAAAGAAGAAGTGTTTCATAAATGATTAAAAGAGGTAAAAGAAAAAGCCCTCATAAGAGGACTCAAGTGATAATTTATTTTACCTCATAACTTTAAAAATGTCAAGAGGTAGTAGAAATGGCGAAGAAGATTAAATCTATAATTCAAAATGAAAAGGTTTGTTACATAACCGGTGATACATACAATTTGCACGAGCATCATGTGTTTGGTGGAATATATAAGAGTGCATCGGACAGGCTTGGTCTTAAAATCTATTTAAGAGCGGACTGGCATAATATGGCGGATTATGGGATTCACTTTGATAAGGAGCTTCGTGAGAGAATACAAGACGAGGTGCAGAGGTTCGCTATGGAGTACTACGATATGACAGAAGAACAGTGGATAATTGAAGTTGGGAGGTCTTTTTTATTATGAAAAAAGAAGCAGTAATAAGTTTTGATATTGAAGGCAGTGAAGAGTTCAAAGAGGCTGTCAGAGATTTTATAGAGTTCAGGAAAGAGAAAAAGAAGCCATTAACTGCAAGGGGGTTTGAGCTTTTTATAAGAAAGCTTGAAAAACTTGCGAGTGATGAAGAGACGAAAATCAAAATAATTGAGCAGAGCATTGAGAACAGTTGGACCGGAGTTTTCCCTTTACATTTTGATGCAGAAGAACCTGTAAGGGCAAAGGTTAAGCCAAGTGGTTTTAACAACTTCGAACAGAAAGCAACAGACTTTGATGAAGTCAGAAGGAAGAAAAGGGAAAGCCTGATGCAGAAAGTAGGTAGAATAAATGACAATTAAGGAAATGCTTGACTGTATTGTTAAAGGTATTCCTGTTGAGTATAAGGGCATTAGGTGTATTCCGGTGGGGTACGGTGCGAAGCTTGACAGGAGAAATAACAAGATGTTAAGAGAATTTGTTCTTATTGAAGAAAATGCAAAGGTGGACTGTACTCATATTATTGGAGAAAGCGGAGTTAAGCATAACACAATAAAGTGTGAAGCTTATAAAACTGCAGATGTGGAGCATCGACTTAGCATTGATGATATAAGAATGATTGATTCAGTGATATATAGGCATAAAGAAGAAAAGGAAAGAGAGTGGATCATTCAAATGAGAGCCGCTCGAGGTGAAAAAATATGTTAAATAAATTAAAGATTGAAATAGAAAAGATGCAGAAGGGACATGAGGGAACTGATGTTTTCTTCTGCGGAGAGCAGTTAAAGGATATAGTTGGCAGTAATGCAAATCAGGCAGAGATAGTTCTAAAGGACTTTGAAGCAGGTATGGATATTAAGAAGTGTGCTGCAGAGATTAAGAAACTTGCAGATGAGAAAAAGAAAACAGTTAAAGGTAACTGTGTTTTCGTTTCACCAAAGGAAGCGGAAGATGTTATCAGAAAATATTACGGACTTAATGAAGAGGCAAAGAAGGACAGCCTCTTTGTTGACCTTGAGGACCTTATGTGAGGTGTGATATGGAAGAGATTAATTATGTAGAATATATGCCAAAAGAACCACCGAAAGCGGTGTTTGATTATATGGAAGAGGTTGAGGCGTTTTCGGATAAGTATATTGTTTATAAAAAAGCTAAAATAAAAAATCCTCTTACAAATAAGAATGAAGATATGGTACGTATAAAATGTGCTCACTGCAAAGGTGAGATGTATACAGATATTGTAAGGTCAGAATGTGAAAAATATGCAGTTGTGCCTTATGGATGGTTTAATCCTGAAACAAAGGAAGCGGAAAAAGATAATGATGCTGTGCTTTGCCCTATGTGCGGTGAAGGTTGCATAACAAAACTGATAAAAAAAGGTGCTCTTGGTGTGGAAAATAAACATCCTATGCATGTGGCAAAGATTAAGGGAGAAGCTGCACTTATCAGTTGGAGATTAAGCCAGTCGATAGATGAAGATGCAAATCTTAGAATAAATGCATTTCCTTATGAGGCTTACATATATGAAGATAAAAAGGCAATTAAGATAAAAGGGTGGTATCAGTTTTACAGAAGCACAGTTCAGCTTCAAAATTGGGAGCAAAAGAAAAGGTATTATAACGAATTTGGGAAATGCTTTTATTTTGTGCCTTTTGACAGACATTTCTTCGATGGTACTGCACTTGAAAATGCGAAGATGTATGAATACGTAAACGGAGCAAAGGAGCTTTATCCTGTTGATTATGCTTACATCTATATTAAAAAACACAATATTGAAAATCTTATTATGCAGGGAGCTGCAGAGATAGTTTCTGAAATTCTGAGAGAAACAAGCATAGCTTATAATTCTTATACCGGAGGATATGGGGCAGCTGGTACAACGGTGAAAAAGGCAAGTAAATATATAGACTTCAAGAAGAAAAGACCTTGCGAGATGCTTGGACTTACTAAGGAAGAATACAGATTCCTTGTGAAAACGAGAAACCTTGAAGATGTTGAATTCTATAAGGAAATGAAAGAAAAGGGAACAGACATTAAATATGATAATATGCCTGATTTCAGGAAGAACTCCAAATATAAAATACGAGAGCTTTCAGAATATACACCGAAAGTGATGAAATGCATCTCTTACATAGAAAAACAAAAGAAAAAACATCCGGCTACTGCATATAAACTTGACCTTGGTTTTATGAAGGATTATTTGAAGATGCTTACAGATGAGGGAAAAGAGCTTACTGATGAGAGGGTATTTCCACCTAATCTTGCTTATGAGCACGATAAAGCGGTTAAAAGGATCAAATATAAGGAAGATAAGAAACTGAAAAAGCAGTTTGAAGAAAGATTTGAAGTTCTCAAAGAGCTTATATTTAAGGACGAAGATACAGGACTTGAAATTATTCCTTGCGATACACCGAAAAGTCTATATCAGGAAGGGAAGATACTTGACCATTGTGTTTCAAACTATTCTGAGGCACATGCAGAAGGAAGAAGTAATATTTTCTTTATTAGAAAGATTAAAGAGCCTGAACAACCGTTTTTTACTTTGGAGCTTAAGGTTATAAAAGGAGATATGGTTGTTAATCAGAATAGAGGTTACAAAAACTGCGAAAGAACGAAGATTGTTATTGAGTTTGAAACTAAATGGCTTGAGCACATAAAGGAACTGGAGGTAAACATAAATGGAAAATAAAATTATAGAGGCAAATGTTAGAGATATTGATGTGGTAACGAGCGAGATTGTTACTTTAAAGAGAAATGCACAAAACATAATGCTTTATTATGCAATTGAAATCGGCAAAAGACTTAAAGAGGCAAAAGGCTTACTTGACCATGGCGAGTGGGGAAACTGGCTTAAAGAAAAGGTCGATTTTTCACAGTCTTCTGCCAATAATTTTATGAAGCTTTTTGATGAATACGGAACTAAGCAAATTGACCTTTTTGGTGTGGATGTAAATTCCCAAACGATTGGGAATTTGAGCTATACAAAGGCTTTGAAGCTTCTTGCGATACCTGAAGAAGAAAGGGAAAGCTTTGCTGAAGAAAATGACGTAGAGAACATTTCAACAAGAGAGCTTGACAAGCTTATAAAGGAAAGAGACGAAGCTTTAAAAAAGGCTGAAGAGGTTGACTCTCTTAATAAGAGAATTGCAGAGCTTGAAGCAGGAGCAGATAAGGAAAATAATGAAAGCATAGAACTTAACAGACAGATTGAAGAGCTTAAGGCAAATCTTGCAAAGGTGCAGGAAGCAGAGAAAAAGGCTAAAGAAAAAATAAAGGCATTGAAGGAAAATCCGGAAATACCTAAAGAGATTCTTGATAATATTACAAAAGAAGCGAAAGAAAAGGCACAAAAGGGTGCAGATGCAACTGCGGAAAAACTCAAAGGTGAAATTGCGCTTTTAGAAGAAAAGCAGAGACAGTCTGAACAGTTTGCCAAAGAGGCAAAGGAAGAAGCGGAAAGGTTAAAAAAACAGTTATTGATGGCATCTCCTTATATGACAGAGTTTAAGACACTTTTCAATCAAGTGCAAAAAACTATCGTTGAAATGAATAGTGTTGTTGATAAGATGACAGATGAGGATGAAAAAGCCAAGTGCGCTAAAGCTATTGCTGCACTTGCAGAGAAACTGAGAGGATAAGTATGAATAAAAGATGTGTTGTGTGTGGTTTAAAATTCAGTGCTAATACAAGAGCCAATACCTGCAGTAAGGAATGCAGGGAGAAGCGAAAAGATTTAAAAATAACCGAGTGGAAGAACAAGCCAAAGACGTCTACGAGAAAAATCTCTATTGAAAGAAAAAGCATTGCACAGATAAATGAACTTGCAAGGAAAGAAGGGCTTACTTATGGTGAATATGTGGCGAGGTGCAGTGATGGTTAAGATTTGTGCAGTATGTGGTAAGGAATTTAAAGGACGGAACTGCAGTAAATGCTGCAGTGTGGAATGCCAGGAAGAGTTGAGGAAGAGAAGCCATAATGCATATAAGAAAAGACAAGCTTTGCGTAAGTTAACGGGGGAAAGACCTAGGGACATAATCCAACCAAAGAGAGGGAACACACTTTGTTGGACTTGTCAAAACGCAACAGGTAAGTGCAGTTGGTCAGCAAGGCTTGAACCGGTTGTAGGTTGGAAGGCAAAGGCAATTAAGGTTAAGGGCGATTCACATACGAAGAAGGTCCTTGACAGTTTCATAGTTAAGAAATGTCCGAAGTACATAAAGGACGAATAAAATGCAGAATGGAAAATTCAAAATGCAAAATTCAAGGTTGGGAGTTGGAAATTATGATGAATAAAAAACAGATTCAATTATTGATTTGCAAAGGTTTGGCTAACGGAGACAGCAGACTTTGCAAGGCTAAATATGGAGACAATGAGGTAATGATTTCAACAGACGGATGCAGTGCTTTTATTCTGTTTGAGAATGAATGTATCTTTGATCTGAACAAGATACCAACAAAAAAAGAAATTGTTACTACTGTTATGTCTGACAAGCTTGAAGAAGTGAAAGTAACGAATAAAAGGTTTGTGGAGCGAGGGTTAAGCATAGTGAAGCTCCAGGGGCATAGCTCAACAGTATATGCTATGGAGAAATTTATAAAAATGTTTGATGGAAACCAATTCTTTTTTAACATTGACGGGAATGTGGTTGTGGTAAAGGACGACTGGGGAGCAACTATAGGGATGTTTTGTCCTATGAAATTTAAAGAGGAAGAATAAGCTATGAGCAAATACATATTACCTGCCATAATGAAAAGCCTGAATTTAGGACAAGCAGTGTTTATGGCATTTAGGAAAGATTTTATAAGCACAGCATATTGGCTCTTCGCAGCAAGGCTTAATTTGACTGTGGTGTTGAAGCAGTGAAGGGAGTTAGGAGTTATATGAAAAGAATTAAATTATTTTATAAAAAGGAGATAAAAAATATGAAAAATTACATTTGTCTTAACGGACAGAAAACGGAATTGACAAAAGAGAAGGTGGAGATGCTCAGAAGTTCATTAGGAAAAGGACAGATTGAATTATCTAATATTCATGTAGGTGAACCATTTACAATAGGTAAATATGAGTTTGTTGTATTGGAACATTCAGGAGATACCTCAGCTGTAATATTCAAAGGGCTATTGTTCGAAAATAAGGAGTTTGGTAAGAATAACAACTTTGACGGTTCGTATGTCGATGATATTTGCAAAAGTTTTTCAAAAGAAATAGCAGATATTATAGGAGAAGGTAATTTAGTTGAGCATACTGTGGACTTAACATCAGATGACGGATTAAAGGATTATGGAAAAATCAAACGCAAAATGTCGTTACTTACTTGCAATCAATATCGTAAGTATGTAGAAATTTTAGATAAGTTTAAGCTTGATAAGTGGTGGTGGCTATCAACACCATGGAGCACACCTACACATAGTAATAGCACTTGGATAAAGTGCGTTTCGCCGGATGGTCACATAAACTATGACTACTACTTCAACTATTACGGTGTTCGCCCGTTTTGTATCTTGAAATCTAATATCTTTGTATCTAAATAAGGGGGAAATGAAAATGAAATTATCAGAAGTTAAAGTAGGACAGGCTTTCACAGTTGCTGACATTGAGTTTGTAAAAATGGTTGAAAACAATGATGGAACAGTAGTTGTTGCTAAAGAAAGTGTTTTTTCTTCTATATATGGTAAGAACAATAATTTTGCAGAAAGTACAATTTTAGAAAGACTAAATAAGGAAATTTTACCAAAGATTGAAGATGTAGTAGGTGCAGAAAATATACTCGAATTTAAAACGGACCTTACAAGTCTTGATGGATTAAAAACATACGGAGAGATGACAAGCAAAATAAGCATACCGACATTTGATTTTTATAGAGATAATGTTGAATTGTTTGATAAATATAAACTTAAAGAATGGTGGTGGCTTTCAACACCTGATACTACTCCGGAGCATTACAATGACCGTTGGTGCAGATGCGTTTCGCCGGATGGTATCACGGACGATGACATCTACTGCAACGATAACGGTGTTCGCCCGGTTTTGGTCTTTGTATCTGATATCTTTGTATCTTCAGAGGAGTGAAAAATATGAGTGATACTGATTTGAAGGTGGTTGTAAAAGCAAAAGAGTTAATGAAACATACATACCTTCTTACAAGTAATGCCAATAGATACCCTAAAAAGTATAGACACTCTCTTGTAGACAGACTTCAAATTAAAAGTATGGATATATATGAAACTTTACTTGAAGCAAACAGAATTAATAATGTTACAAATAAAGTTGCAAGATGTGAAACTATAACAAAAGCAATAACTCTTTGTGATGAACTGCTTACATATATTGAGTTGTCTATGGAATTGAAAATACTAAATTCAAATTCTGCAGCTTATTGGTCAAAAATGGCAACAGATGTTAAGTATATGTCTATTGCATGGAGAAAAACAGAGAAAAAATAAATATTTTGGTTGTGCGTTGTATTTTTCTTTTGCGTTTCGCCGGATGGTAACATAAACAATGACAACTACAACAACAATAACGGTGTTCGCCCGTACTGGTGGATAGTCAGACAGAGTAGGCAAAAGCCGAAATCAGAACAGCCACATCAAAAGAACGCACAACCTTTCTTACTAAAGATAAACAAAAAGGAATTATGTTGTATGACTGACTTTGAAAAAGTAATTGATTTTGAAAATATGTATAAGGCTTACAAAAAGTCAAAGAGCGGAAAAGGCTTTAAGAAAAGCTCTGCAAAATTCAATGTAATGGCATTGGAGGGAATAAATATTCTCATAGAGCAGTTGAATAATAAAACATACACTGTGTCTAATTATTCTGAATTTAAAGTGTATGAACCTAAGGAACGTATCATCAAAACAACTTCTTTCAAAGATAAGGTTGTACAACATAGTTTGTGTGATAATGTTATTTTACCAAAACTTGCGGAAGTGTTTATTACTGATAATTGCGCAGGACAAAAAGGAAAAGGAACATTATTTGGTCTTGATAGACTGAGTAAAAATATGAAGGAATTCTATAAAAAATATGGGCTTGACGGATACATATTAAAATGTGATATTTCTAAATTCTTTTATAACATTTCTCATGAGCAATTAAAGGACATTGTTAGTTATCACTTTTCCTATGATAAAGATATATGTTGGCTCTGCAATTTATTTATAGATAGCACAGAAGGAAAAGGAATACCTTTAGGTAATCAAATTAATCAAGGATTGGCATTGCTTTATTTAGATGGAATGGACAAGTTGATAAAAGGAGAACTTGGAATACAATACTATGGCAGGTATATGGATGATTTCTATCTGATACATCATGATAAAAAATACCTAAACTACTGTCTTACTGTATTAACGGAGTATCTAAGAACTTTGGACTTATCTCTGAACAACAAGACACAGATATTCCCATTTAAGAATGGTGTTAATTATCTCGGTTTTCATACTTACATTACAGACAAAGGAAAGGTAATACGAAAGTTAAAGAACCAAAATAAACGCAATGCACAAAAGAAGTTCTTACGAATGGCGAAAATGGTAGCAAATGGCAAGTTGCCGTTACAAAAGTTCAATGCCTCTTACAATGCTTGGAAAAATCATATATCACATGGTAACTGTTACAAGCTTGGAAAAGAAATGGATAGGATTATAAGTTCAATTATAAAGAATCAGGGGTGATTAAGTGAGTATAGTTTTATTTGCAATTATTGGTGCAACTATTAAAGCGGGTGCATGGTACTGGGTTTGTTTTGGAATTCATTGCCTTATTGCGATTTGTAGCGATTGATGTATTTAATTCAAAAAAAGAGGTGATTAAGTGAATAAATTAACAGATGCAGAGATTGTGACGGCTTTGGAGTGTTGTAGTAAAAAAGATTGTAAACAATGCCCTGCTTTTGATGAAGATATTGAATGTGGGGAAAACATAATAACACTTGCCCTTGACCTTATCAAACACAAAGATGCAGAGATTGAGAGGTTGACAGTCGAAAATCTTAAAATGGTTGCGAGTATTAAAAGATTAAAGGACGAAGCAATACAAACCATAAGAGAAAAGTGTGTTGAGCATCAGGATTTTCATAAGGGTGATGATGGAAAGTTCAGAGCTTATATCTCTATAGAGGATTTAGATAATATTATTAGTAATTTGTGAGGTGAAAAGATGTACAAGTACAAAGGAAGATACTACAAGGTTCTATGTGGGTATAATGGCAGAGTTCTGCTAAAGGAATACAGAAAGGTTTTGTGTTTTTACATACCGAAAAAGCAGAGAGCATTTTGGGAAGATGAAAGAAATCTTAAGAAAATGAAATTAGTATAACAGATATTTAGTGAAGAGAGAAGGTGAAGAAGTGGAGAGAAGCTACAGACAGATTAGTTATAAATGCGGAGAGTATATGGATGCGCAGGTGTTTCCTGTTTATAAGAAGCCTGGGCAGAGGGCAAAAAAGGCGAAGCCGACATCAGAGGTGCAGCAGAGACTTAATGACTATAATTCTACGCAGCATTTATCAAGACTTCTTCATCTAAATTTCAATAATAAAGATTTGGAGCTTCATCTTACATATAATGAAGGTTGCTATCCTGCAACCTATGAGGAAGCTTTAAAGGATTCGCAGAACTATAAAAGAAGAATTGCTAAATATTATAAGAAGCTCGGCATCGAGCTTAAGATTATATGGATTATTGCAAAGGGCGATAATTCAGACAGAATACATCACCATGTTACGATGACAGGCGGTGTAGACAGAGATATACTTGAGAGTGAATGGAAAAAAGGTTATGCCAATACAAAGAGGCTTAAGTTTGGAAAAGATGGTCTTAAGGGCCTTGCACATTATATGACAAAACAAAAGCATTGTGGGTTTAGAAAGTGGAACTGCACTAAAAATATGCTTAAGCCACAGGCGAAAGAAAAGAACAATGTTATTTCCAATTTGAGATTAAAGGAAATGCAAAAGGATTTGAATGAAATGGGACAGGCTTTGTTCCTTAATAAATACAAAGAAGTAGTAGATAGTTTATATCCAGGTTATGAAATTACAGATATACAGATTATAGAGAATGAATTTAATCACGGATATTATATGAAGGTTTTCGGACAGGAGCGAAAATGTAATTATATATAAGAAGAAAAACAAAGACGAGGGTGCTCGTCTTGCAAGACTTGTATGCTATATTATCTTATCTACCAATACATAGAAAAGGGCGAGAAAAATTTTTGATGAAAGGCGGAAAATGTTCAAGAAGAAAAAGGGAATAAAGGTGCCATATAACAAGCAGGGCTTGATTTATTTTACTTGTGTGAACTTCAAGGACCAACCGAGGAAGGTACAGGAGAAGATAGAGAGGCTTTGTGAAGAGATTGGCGGAGATGAATATAAAAAAGCTTTGTTTGAGTTCGTTACAACAGATAGCAGTGCAGTTAAGATTAGTCTTAAGCATTATCTGTCGGAGGGGACTCTGTATGTGTTACGCAAGAAATTTTATGAAGCTTGGTAAAGGGAATGTTAGGAGTTAGGAATCAGGAGTGAGGAGTTATTCTCACTTCTTTTTTGTGCTTTAAAAGTCTGCGGTAACTGGCAGACTAAAGTTGATACAATTAGCACAAAAGAAAGGAGAGATTGACGTGAGCAGAGGGAAGAAGACGGAAGAGGAAGTTATTGTGAAGATTTTTACTCTGTATGCCGTTAATCATTCGTATTCAGAGACGGCAAGAGAGCTTGATATGGCAGTTAATACGGTTAAGGGGATAATACTCAGAAACAAGACAAAAAAGAAGTTCGCAAAACTTCTCGACAATAAAAGGGAATCCTTTGCGAAGTCGGCAGAGGAGATTATTGACAAGGGAATGGAGCTTCTAAACCGTAGGTTTAATGTGGCACTTAAAAGCCAGGCAGACATTGAATTTTTATTTGAACAAATAGCTGAAAAATGCGAACTTGATGAAAAAGAGCTTATTTCGATTAAGAAAAAGCTTGATAAGATACAGATTTCAAGTGTTGCAGAGATAGTAAGAGCAGTAGGTGTTCTCTATGATAAAAAGGCTTTAGCGAAGGATGAAACAACAGAGAATGTTGTTATTACTGTGGGGCTTGAAGAATGAAGAGTTTGAGTTTGAAAATTAAAAAGAGTGTTTTTAACGATGTGTATTTGCCATATCTTGATGATGATAGCAGATATTTGGTGTTTTACGGCGGAGCAGGAAGCGGAAAGTCGGTGTTTATTGCACAGAGATACATATACAGACTACTGACAAGACCGCTTTGTAATGTATTGGTGGTAAGACAGGTTGCAGAAACAAACAGAGATTCGACTTTTGCACTTCTTACACAGGTTATAAACAAGTGGGGGCTGACAAGATATTTTAAAATCAATCGCAGTAATTTGCAGATTGTTTGCACAGCGACAGGTAACACCATTATATTCAAGGGTCTTGATGACCCTGAAAAGCTTAAGTCTATCACATTTCCAAGAGGTGAGCTGACGGAGGTGTGGATTGAAGAGGCTACGGAAGCTTTGGAGGAAAGCTTAAATCAGCTTGATTTTCGTTTAAGAGGCGGAAACACAAAGAAACAGACTGTTTTAAGCTTTAACCCTATATCAGTTAATCATTGGCTTAAAAAGAGATTCTTTGACAAGAAAAACCCAAAGGTTAAAGTTTTAAAGACTACATACAAGGATAACAAATTCCTGAGCAAAGAAGATATTGAGCTTTATGAAAGCTACAAAGAGATTGATCCTTACTACTATGCAGTTTACTGCTTAGGTGAGTGGGGCGTTTACGGCAAGACGGTATTTAAAGCAATTAATGTTCAGGAACAGCTTAACAAAGAGATTAAGCCTGTTAAAGTGGGATATTTTGATTATAAGCTTAACGGAGATGACATAACAAACATCGAGTTTGTGGAGGATGAAAACGGATATATTAAGATATATGAGGATGCTATAAAAGGACATCCTTATGTTGTTGGCGGTGATACTTCAGGAGAAGGCTCTGACTGGTTCATAGGAGCGGTTGTTGACAATGCTACAAAGAAACAAGTTGCGGTTTTAAGACATCAGTTTGACGAAGACATATATTCAAATCAGATGTACTGCCTTGGTAAGTATTACAATGATGCACTGCTATCTGTTGAAGCCAACTATTCAACATATCCTGTTAAAAGACTTGAGATGCTTAAATATCGAAAACAGTATGTCAGGGAACGAGAGGATACATATACACATAAAATTGTGCAGAGCTTTGGTTATAAGACAACGAAGCTTACAAGACCTGTTCTCATTGCAGGGCTTGTTGAGATTGTAAGAGAAACGCCTGAACTTATTGTTGATGAAGATACGCTTCTTGAAATGCTGACATTTGTGCGAAATGAAAAGGGCAGACCTGAAGCGCAAAATGGTGCTCACGATGACTGCATTATGGCACTTGGTATTGCTTATGCTACTGCAAGTCAGCAAAGTGAAGAAATTAAGGAAGAAGCGGAAAGTAAAAAGGTTAAGTGGGAGCCTGACCAATGGGAAGATTATGAGAGAGGCACTGATGAAGAGCGAAGAATGATGATTGAGATGTGGGGAAATCCAATGTGAGAGGAGAAAGTATGAAGAAATTTGAAGAAAAAGAGTTAAGGTTGTTTGAAAACTACAAAAACAAGTATGAGAACGCAAGGAATGCTTATTCTAAAAAGCTTGAAAAGATGGACGAGTATGAGGACCTTATAAACGGTACTAAGAAAATTGAAGGTGCGTCTGGGGAAATTGCAAAGGATTCTACTTTTGCAAGAAATATTGTATATGAGCTGATAGAAGCGCAGGTGGACAACTCTATTCCATACCCAAAGGTTACTGCATTAAAGGAAAGGTTGACAAAAAATGCGGTTAAGCTTGAAAATAAATTGAGAAATGACCTGGACAAGTTCAACTTTGAGATTATGAACGACTCGCAGGAGAGAATTACACCGGGACATGGCGGAAGCATAGTGTGGATAGAGTGGGACAATTTTAAAAGAACACATAACACAGTTGGTGACCTTGACATAAGAATACTGCATCCTAAACAGTTTATTCCGCAGGACGGTGTTTATGAGGTTGAGGAAATGGATTATTTCTTTATTCTGCTTTCACAGACGAAGGAGTACATCAAGAGCAGATATGATGTTGATGTTGATGAAGAAGGGGAAGAGCTTCCACAGCTTCGTGGAAAGGGAGAGGGAACTGCAGATGATATGGTTACACAGATTATTTGCTACTTCAGAAACAAGGAAGGACATATTGGTAGATTAAGCTGGGTTAACGATACTCTTCTTGAATTTATTGACGATTATCAGGCGAGAAAATTAAGAAGATGTAAAAAGTGCGGAGAGGTCTGCATGGACAAGGTATGTAACTGTGGAAGCAAGAAGTTTGAAATGGTTACAGAGGAATATGAAACCATAACAGAGGATCTTGCGCTTCGTGAAAAGAAGGACGAAGAAGGAAATATCGTGCCCGAAGTTGTACTTAAAACAGGTACAAAGATTAAATATTACAAGCCTGATATTTATCCTGTGGTGCTACGCAGAAACACATCAAAGTATGGTTCTTTCCTTGGGGAGTCTGATGTTGAGATTATTAAGGATATGCAGAACGAACTTAAGAAGATTGACACGGACACAATCGAAAAGCTTTTAACCGGCGGAAGCTTCTTTACTTTGCCTAAAGGTTATAAGATTAAGACTACAGATGATAACTTAAAAATTGTTGAAATAGAAAACAATGCGGATAAAGCACTATTTGACACTTTTACTGCACAGGCTGATGTTTCAAAAAACTATGAGCAGGGAGACAGGCTTTATCAGATGGCTAGAAACTTACTTGGTATTACAGATTCTTTCCAGGGCAGAAGAGATCCTACAGCAACAAGCGGAACTGCTAAGGAGTTTGCTGCAAGACAGACTGCAGGTAGACTTGAAAGCAAGAAGATTATGAAGAATGCTTGTTATGGAAAAATCTTTGAGATTATGGCCAAGATGTACATAGCATTTGCAGATGAGCCGAGACCTGTGTATAACGAAGATGAAAAGGGCAATGTTGTTTTTGAAGAGCTTTCAAAATATGACTTTGTTGATGTGGACGAAGCAGGGGAATATTACTATAACCTTGATTATTTGTTCTCAACAGACCCATCAGGAAGTCTTGCATCTTCAAGAGAAGCGATGTGGCAGGAGACAAGAATGAATTTTGAAAAAGGTTGCTTTGGAGATCCTAGAGAAACTGATTCACTAATGATGTTCTGGAATTTGATGGCTACACTTCATTATCCAGGTGCCAACAGAATTAAAAAACAGCTTGAAGAGAAAATAGAAAAGCAAAAACAGGAAGAGAAAGAAGCACAAAAAAGAGCAGCTGCAGCTATGAAGCAGGAGCTGATTCTTAAAGGAGCAGCTGAAGGTAATGCGCCAATGTAGAATTAATAGTTAGAAGTTAGGAATTAGGAGTGAGGAGTTATTCTCGCTCCTTTTTTGTGCCTGAAAAATCTGCGGTAACTGATAGGGTAAATTCGCTAAAATTTAAAACAGAAGGAGAGACGAACAAACGTTTAATCTCCAGAAATTTCAGAAAGGAGTGTTGTTTATGGCAAGAAGAATGAAGCCTTTAAACAGCGGTAACGGCGTTATGAATGCCATCAAACCGCCAAAGGCAGGAGCCAAGCCTAAAGTAAAAAAGGGCAAGGACTTAAGAACAGGAAAGTAAGACTTTCCAAAAAACATACTCAACAAACCAAATCGCACGAATAGCGCAAAAATCGGAAGGAGAAAATTATGGAATTTGAAAACACAAGCGTAAACACACAGGAAGTCGCTAAACCTGTTGAAGCTGAAGGCGCAAACGGTCAGGAAGTCGCCGGACCTGATAAAGGAACACAGAGTAGTGATGATAATCGCAGATATGCTGCGGCGAGAAGAGAATCAGAAGCAAGGCTTAAGGCTGAAAATGATTTTTGGAAAGGTGTTGCTGAAAAAAGAGGCTTTAAAAATGTTGAAGAGTTCAAAGCATCGCTCGAAAAAGAGGATGCATCAAAGATGAATGCCCGTATTGAAGAGGTGTTCGGTGTGGGAGCAGAAGATGCTCTCGGAGTTATAAACGATATAGTGAGAAATAATCCTGAAGTGAGAAAGGCTCAGGAGATTATATCGGCAAATGAAATGAAAGCGTCAGAAGATGCTTTCAACAAAGAGCTTGATGTTATTAAGGGAATTGATCCAAGCATTAAGAGTTTTGATGATGTTATGAAGCTTGATACCTTTGAGGATATGAGAAGAATATATGAGCAGGGCGGTAAGACCTTATCTGAAGCATTTAAGATTGCGAATTTTGACTCGCTTATGGCTTCCAAAGAAGCAAAGGCGAGACAAAACACACTTAATCAGATTAATTCAAAGGACCATTTAAACGGAAATAAAGGCGGTGCAAATGGCACAGGTATAACAATACCTGCAGGAACTTTGGCTATGTATAAAAAGATGATGCCAGGAAAGACCGATGCTGATTATCAGGCTCACTACGAGAAAATGATGAAAGGTTAATTGAAAGGAGCAAAAAATGTTTAAAAGAGTTAAAGCGGATAAAACCGGAACAGTCTCTTTGATGGATGTACCTGCTAAAGAAGGACAGGCATACAAAAGGGGTATGGTTTTGGTTATGGAAGATGGTTGTGCAGTGCCATGTGTTGGAGACAATCAGGCAACTTATGTTGCTTATGAAACAAAAACTGCAGAAGAAGGCGACTCTGTGAGATGCGCAAGAGTTGCTGACGATGAAACCTATGAAACTACTTTAAGTGCAGATGGTTCAGCTCTTAATGTAGGCGACAGAGTTACTTTTTCTGGTGACGGTACTGAAGTTACAGCTACAAAAGGTAATAATGGAGCAGAAATAGTTGAGATTAT
>JAZSLZ010000079.1:0-3218 GCA_045535635.1 Clostridia bacterium | reverse complement strand
CCACCGGGTAGTGAGTGCTTACAGCATTCGTTTGTATATCGTTAGGTCTTTGAAGATATACTTGCGGATGTTTATTTTTTGGAGGAAAACTTATGCATAAAACATATTTTTCAAAAATTGATATTATTTTATGGTTAATATCTGTAACAGTTATAACTGCTTCTTTCTTGCTTTTTGACAGGGAAAGCTATCTTACATTATGTGCCTCCTTAATCGGTGTTACATCCCTGATTTTTAGTGCAAAAGGCAATCCCATCGGACAATTTCTGATGATAATATTCAGTATGCTTTACGGAGTAATCTCATACACCTTTTGCTATTACGGAGAAATGATAACCTATCTTGGTATGACAATGCCAATGGCAATTTTTGCTCTTTTATCATGGCTTAATAATCCATTTAATGGCAATAAATCAGAAGTAAAGGTGAGTAGTATCACAAAGCGAGAAAATATCTATATGTGGCTGTTGACAATTTTAATTACAGCAATTTTTTATTATATTTTAAAATATTTCAACACCGCCAACCTGAAATTAAGTACCCTTTCTGTAACAACAAGCTTTGTTGCTGTGTATCTCACCTTCAGAAGAAGTCCGTACTTTGCCATAGCCTATGCTGCAAATGATATTATTCTAATTATTTTGTGGTCACTTGCAAGTTTTAGCGACATACATTATATATCCGTTGTTGTATGCTTTATAACCTTTCTAGTAAACGACATATATGGCTATATCAGTTGGCAGAAAATAAAAATAAGACAAAACAGTTTAAGTACTAACACAACATCAAATTAATGTACTCCAATTTTTTATGTCCTTGCTTGTCCTATGAAACTTATGTAATAATATACTTCGAGAGAAGGTGACAATTTGGCAGAACGACGAATGTTTGCAAAATCTGTTATAGACAGTGATAAGTTTCTGGACATGCCTTTAAGTGCACAAAATCTTTATTTCCACTTGTGTATGAGGGCAGATGATGATGGCTTTGTTAACAGTCCCAAAAAGATAATGAAAATAACTGATACAACACCAGATGACTTAAATATTCTTAAGCAAGAGAATTTCCTGATTTCATTTGATAGCGGAGTTGTTGTTATAAGACATTGGAAGGTACATAACAACATTGCAAAAGACCGTTACAAAGAAACTGTTCATCAGGAAGAAAAGAAACGACTAACTATTACTGATGTAAAAACATACGAGATGTATACAGATTGTATACAAACTGTATACAATTTGGATACACAGGTTAGTTTAGGTAAGGTTAGTTTAGATAAGGATAGTATTTTATGTGAGGACGAGCCTCAAACAAAAACAACAACAAAATTTATTGAACCAACTCTGCAGGAAGTTAAAGACTACTGCACTGCACAAAACTACACAACAGATGCAGAAAAATTTATTGACTACTACTCTGCAAAAGGTTGGTTTGTAGGCAAAAACAAAATGAAAGACTGGAAAGCAGCCTTAAGAATGTGGGAAAGAAATGGCAAAACCACTAATAAGCCTACACCATCGAAATTTAATAATTTTTATCAAAAGCCAACAAATTTTGAAGAAATAAAGATTAAGAAAAGAGAAAGTCTGATGAAAAAACTAGAAACTATGAAAAAATCTTGATTTTTTGCAAAAAAATACTTGCAATTTCAGGAAAGTTGTAGTATACTATTTTGGCGATTAAATACGCACACTTTGAAAACTGCCCGTGGTGCTTTAAAATTAAGGCTTGGCGCAGTAAAACAAAGTGGAGGAAAAATAACCACGGAGGTGTAGTAAAAATGGCAGTTATTTCTATGAAACAATTGTTAGAAGCTGGTGTTCACTTCGGTCATCAGACAAGAAGATGGAACCCAAAAATGGCAGAATACATTTTTGCCGAAAGAAATGGTATTTATATCATTGACTTACAGAAAACAGCAAAGAAAGTTGAAGAAGCTTACTCTTTCGTAAGAGACATTGCTGCAGAAGGCGGAGAAGTTTTATTTGTTGGTACAAAGAAACAGGCTCAGGAATCAATCAAAGAAGAAGCAGAAAGAGTTGGAATGTATTATGTTAATGCAAGATGGCTCGGCGGTATGCTCACAAACTTTGAAACAATCAAAAAGAGAATCGAAAGATTAAAACAGATTAAGAAAATGGAAGAAGACGGCGTTTTTGAATTACTTCCTAAAAAAGAAGTTCAGAACCTCAAAAACGAAGTTGAAAAACTCGAAAAATACCTTGGCGGTATCAAAGAAATGAAACAGATTCCAGCTTGTATGTTCGTAGTTGATCCTAAAAAAGAAAAGATTGCTATCGCAGAAGCTCACAAGCTTAACATTCCTGTTGTAGCTATCGTTGATACAAACTGTGATCCTGATGAAGTTGATTACCCAATTCCTGGTAACGACGATGCTATCAGAGCAGTTAAATTAATTGCTTCAACTATCACAAATGCTATCCTTGAAGGTAAGCAGGGTGAATCTTTTGCAGTTGCAGAAGAAGAGGAAGAAGTTCAGGAATAATCTTCTATAAAATAAACAGGAGGTAAATTACTATGGCATTTACAGCTAAAGATGTTATGAAATTAAGAGAAATGACCGGTTGCGGTATGATGGACTGCAAAAAGGCTCTTACAGAAGCTGACGGTGATATGGATAAAGCTACAGAAATTCTCCGTGAAAAGGGAATGGCTAAAGCTGTTAAAAAGAGCGGCAGAATTGCTGCTGAAGGTCTTGTTGACATCGTTGTTGAAAACGGCGTTGCAGCTATGATCGAAGTTAACTCAGAAACAGACTTCGTTGCTAAAAATGACGAATTCGTTTCTATGGTTAAGGATTTCGCTAAACAGGTTATCGCAGAAAACCCTGCAGATGTTGAAGCTCTTCTTTCTTCTTCAATCGGTGGCGCTACTGTTAAAGATATTTTAACAGAAAAAATCGCTAAAATCGGAGAAAATATGAACTTAAGAAGATTTGCTCGTTTTGAAGGTAATGTAGTTGACTACATCCACATGGGCGGTAAAATCGGTGTTATGGTTAAAGTAGAAGCTGACCTTTCAAACGATGCTGCAGTTGCTGCTGCAAAAGACGTTTGTATGCAGATCGCTGCTATGAACCCAACATACATGGACAAATCAGTTGTTCCTGCTGCAGATGTTGAAAAAGAAAAAGGCTTCATCATCGCTCAGATGAAAGAAGATCCAAAGAATGCTAACAAACCTGAAAACATTCTTGA
>JAZSLZ010000119.1:0-6772 GCA_045535635.1 Clostridia bacterium | reverse complement strand
TTAAGGAAAACTATATCGCTTTTTATATCGTGAGAAAGCTTTTTAATTTTTTCATTTTCAAATACTTCCTTGAAAACAGGAATATATGACATAAAATCAAGCGGATTTAAAAAGTCCTTAACATAGACTTTCCCATTTTTTACAAATGAAAGTTTTTTTATTTCATTTTCATCTTTATCAAGAATATAATTAAAATCTTTTTCAGGCTTAATTTCATCAGGTGAGCTGATATTTATTATCTCATATTCTGCCTTTGAGCTTTCAGATGCCTCAATACCAAGCTTTGAAATAATGCTCTTAAGCTCTAAATGATTTAAAATATCAAAAAGCTTTTCTTTTTCAGGCTCTTTTACAGACATGTCTTCAATGCTTTCATCAAGAGGTACTTCTCTGTTTATTTCAGAAAGCTGATAGCTTAAATATGCCATATCCCTGCCCTCTGTAATTTTCTTTAAGGTTGCACCTTTAAGGTCTGCTAAATTTTCATATAAAATATCAAGACTTCTGTATTTTTCTATTAAAGCCATTGCGGTTTTCTCGCCGATTCCTGCAACACCCGGAATATTATCACTTGAATCCCCCATAAGCGCTTTTATTGCAATAAACTCTCTTGGTGTAACACCGTATTTTTCTTCAACAGCTTTTGCATCAAAATCAGTGGTCTCTGTGTTACCCATTCTTGTAACAACAAGCTTGATTGTTGTATTTTCTGATGCAAGTTGCAAATCATCCTTATCGCCTGTTACAATAACACATTTAATGTTTTCATCATCGCACTGTTTTGAAACCGTTCCGATAATATCGTCTGCCTCAAAGCCTGATTTTTCAAGACGCATAACATTCATTGCATCTAAAACATCTTTAAGCGGCTGCATCTGTGATGCAAGTTCTTCAGGCATACCCTTTCTCTGTGCTTTGTAGCCTTCATACATTTTATGTCTAAAGGTCTTGTCCTTAAGGTCAAATGCTACGGCTACAAAATCAGGTTTTTCTTCATGGAAAAACTTTAAAAATATATTTAAAAAGCCATATATACCATTTGTATAATCGCCCTTTGAATTTGATAAAAGTCTTATTCCGTAATAAGCTCTGTTTATAATACTGTTACCATCAAAAATCAACAATTTTTTCAAAAAATAACACACCTTTTCCTTTTGCAATATACATATAAATTATATAATTAAATCATATATCTGTCAACAAAATTAGCATCAGTTAATAAATTGTACTGCTTCACAGTATTTTGTGCAAAACAATTAACTTTTAGTATTGCTTTTTGGACCTCTTTACCTTATAATAACACTAAAAGAGGCAGCTTACTGTCTTTAAAGAAATCTTTACAACTCAATTCAAATTTTCAGGAGAATTTTAATGGATATTATAAAAATACTTTCAGAGGAATTTTCTGTTAAAGAGCATTATGTAAAAAACATAATAGACTTAATAGACGCAGACAACACAATTCCATTCATAGCAAGATACAGAAAAGAAGCTACAGGCTCTTGTGATGACCAGGTTCTTCGTAAGCTTTCAGAAAGACTTACATATTTAAGAAATTTTGAAAAAAGAAAAGAAGAAATCGCAAATTCTATTACAGAAAGCGGTAATATGACAGACGAAATAGCAAATGCTATTAAAAATGCAGAAACACTTGCAGCACTTGAAGATATTTACCGTCCTTTCCGTCCTAAAAAACAAACAAGGGCAACAGTTGCGAAAGCAAAAGGACTTGAACCTCTTGCAAAAAGCATTTTAAAACAGGACTCAAAATTTGAGCCTTATATTGAAGCTGAAAAATTCATAAACGAAGAAAAGGGTGTTGCATCTGTAGAAGATGCCATAAACGGTTCAAAAGATATAATTGCAGAAACCGTTTCAGATGATGCATATATCCGTGGCAGAGTGAGAAACTCTCTTGCAACAAGAGGTCTTATAACAACTAAAAATACCAAGGACGAAGATTCAGTATATTCAATGTATTATGAATACTCTGAACCTGTAGCAAGAATTCCGTCTCACAGAATTCTTGCCATAAACAGAGGCGAAGCAGAAAAATTCTTAAAGGTTTCAGTTTCAGGTGATGACGAATTTATTTTAGGATATATAAACAATAAATTTGTCAAGGGCAACAATGTTTGCTCAACACTTGTAAAAGAAGCGGTTGAAGATTCATATAAAAGACTTATCTTCCCTTCTGTTGAAACAGAAATAAGAAATATGCTCACAGAAAGAGCATCAGACAGTGCTATTGCAGTTTTCGGTGATAATTTAGAACCACTTATTATGCAACCGCCTGTTAAAGGCAGAGTTTGTATGGGCTTTGACCCTGCCTACAGAACCGGTTGTAAAATCGCAGTATGTGACGAAACAGGAAAAGTTTTAGACACAACCGTTGTTTATCCTACCCCACCACAAAACAAAAAAGAAGAGGCTAAAAAGGTATTAACAGATTTAATCAAAAAACACAAAATCACATTAATTGCAATTGGTAACGGAACTGCATCTAAAGAATCTGAAATATTTGTGGCAGATTTAATTAAAGAAATTGGTGGAATTGAATATATGATGGTTAACGAAGCAGGTGCTTCTGTTTACTCAGCTTCAAAGCTTGGTGCCGAAGAATTCCCTGATTTTGATGTTTCACTTCGTTCTGCAGTTTCAATCGCAAGAAGACTTCAAGACCCACTCGCTGAGCTTGTTAAAATTGATCCAAAATCCATCGGTGTTGGTCAGTATCAGCACGATTTGCCTCAAAAGCAATTAAGCGAAACCCTTTCAAATGTTGTTGAGGACTGTGTAAACAAGGTTGGTGTTGACTTAAATACTGCATCTCCTTCCCTTTTATCTTATGTATCTGGTCTTTCTTCAACCGTTGCTAAAAACATCGTTTCATACAGAGAAGAAAAAGGCAGATTTAATTCAAGAGATGATTTGAAAAATGTTCCCCGCCTTGGTCCAAAAGCCTTTGAACAATGTGCAGGTTTCTTAAGAATTACAGACGGCATAAATATTTTAGATAACACCTCTGTTCACCCTGAATCATACAAAAGTGCAGAAAAGCTTTTAAAGCTTTTCTCATATACAGACAGCGATGTTAAAGAAAACAAGCTAACTGACCTTGAAGAAAAGGTATCAGGCAAAGGTATAACTGAAATTGCAGAAACTTTAGGCATTGGTGTACCAACTTTAAAAGACATTATAGCTGAGCTTATAAAACCCGGAAGAGATATAAGAGATGACCTTCCAAAACCCCTTCTTCGCTCTGATATTATGAGCATTGAAGACTTAACAGAGGGTATGGAGCTTACAGGCACAGTAAGAAATGTTATAGACTTTGGTGCATTTATTGACATTGGTGTTCATCAGGACGGTCTAGTTCACATCTCACAAATCTGTGAAAGAAGAATCAAGCATCCATCCGAAGTCTTAAAGGTTGGAGATATTGTTAAAGTTAAGGTTATAGAAACCGACACAAAGAAAAACAGAATATCACTTACAATGAAAATATAAAAGATGGCGGAGATTATTCTCCGTCATCTTTTAATTTAACTATAAGATTTTCTGCCAGTGATTTTTTCTTTCCTCTATGCTTTATGTAAAAGCCACCGCTTATTGAGAAACCCAAAGCACCGACAAAGTTAACAAAAAGGTCTGCCATTGTGTCGATTAAACCTATGTCTATATACCCATAAGTTAAAAATCTGCCGTTTACAGCAGTTTCATATATATCTCCTGAATATACTGCAGTATTTGTATTGGTTGCATCAAAAAGTACAGATGAAAAGCCATTTATTATTGTGTCTTTCTGCATATCAAGATTTAAAAGCATATCTGCCGAAAATTCAAAAAATTCCCAGAAAATACCAACTGTCATTGAGAAGCAAAATGCCGCAATAGAAACATAAAGGGGCGAAAGATGAAATTTAATTCTGCTGTCTCTGTTCATTATATCAATTAAAGAAAAGCCGATTGCCGCAAACAAAAATCCGCTTACTGTATGAAGCATGGTGTCCCAGTACTTAAACTGTATGTAATAACACTGAAGCTCACCAAGTATCTGTGCGCAGAAAATAAAAACAAATATAATTCCTTCCATTAGTGTTGGGATTTCTATTTTAAATTTTCTTTCCATAAACCTCGGTATGGAAAATGTTATTAATGTTAAAACACAAATAAATGCATTTTCATAATTAGCTCTTAAAATAAAAGTAACCAACGCACCTAAAATATAAAGATATAAAAAGCCAACAATGACAATTAATCTTATTTGTCCTTTAGTCAATTTTTTCATTTACTCACCTCTCAAATGTTTTTCATCATAGTAATATGAACAACGCCTTCTTCAAGATATTCATCAGAAATTGTTTCAAAGCCAAGCTTCTTATAAAATTCTTCTGCCTGTTTCTGTGCGTGGGCAAATATTTTATCGCATTTAAAGTGCTTTTTGATTTCTTCCATACTTTTTATCATAAGTTCTCTGCCAAGTCCGTTTTTATGGGTAATTGAAAGCACTCTGCCAATACACACACCCTCACCGCTTTCATATGCTCTTAAGTATGAGGCAACTCTTTTTCCATCATACAAAAAACAATGAAGGCTTCTTTTATCCGTATCATCTATATCCTGACAGATAATATTTTGCTCAAGAAGAAAAATCTCTTCTCTTGACTTCAATATTTCATAAAGCTCATTCACCGTAAGCTCATTAAATTCTTTTACAACAAATTCCATTTAAATCTCCTTTTAAATATTTATATTATTATAGAATCACTGTATAAATTAGATGCCTCTATTTAATAGGTTCAAATTTAAACTGTTCATTTAAGTATTCATCCAATGTACCATCAATTCTATCGAAATGGTGTGTTCCCTCTGACAGTTTTAAATCATTTGCCTGCATATATAATGAAATTGTTTTCCTTATTGGTTCAGGTATCTGTTTTAATGCACCATACTTTTCAGGGATTTCTATAAAAACAGTATAGTCTGCCATATCATTCTCTTCAACTATTATATCATTAAAATCTTTAGAAAAATCCATTTCTGTTGTTGATGCCCAATGATATGTCATTCCTACATAGAAAGAAAGCACAATTGTCACAATCCATAATATACCAATAATCACTTTGGATACTTTTTTCATCTAATCACCTTTGCTTTCATTCTTTTTAACAGTTGTAATTGATGCAATAAGCTTTCTGCGAATAATACCACAATTATTTTTTAAGGTTTTATAGGTTTCTTCATCAAATTTGTTCTTTCTATATATTAGTTCAAGCCAATAATCTGTTTCCGAGCTTTCTTTTAAAGCAATTTCAAGTTTATGAACAAAATCATACCTGCTTTGAGCATACTTAGCCTCGTGTATATTCGCACCAATAGAAGACGAAGAACGCAATAGTTGATTTACATATACACTACAACCTTCTATATTATCACATATATCCGAAACAGCTATTGCAAATTCTATTGATTCTTCCCTTAATTGATTTTTGTTCTGCTCCATTTTGTTCTCCTTTTGTCGATATGCAAACTCCGTTTGCTCGATATTTTTGTTTCTGCAAAATCGATATGTTTTCGCTACGCTCAAACTCGATATGATATGAATTCTCGTCGCATCAGCGACATATCGAGTGCGAAGCACATATCGAGCCATTTATGACATATCGAGAATTCGCAAGAATTCATATCGACGATTTCATCTTCGATGAAATCATTATATCACATAATAATTAAGTAATCAACACCCCTTGCTTTTCATATACTTAAATGAATATATGATAGCAAGGGGTGTTATTGTGAACACAGAGATTGAACTTCGTGCAATTAGTATTGCAAAGTACATTATAGATAAAAAGGCAACTGTCAGGTCTGCCGCAAAGCAGTTTGGCATCAGTAAAAGCACGGTGCACAAGGATGTTACTGACAGGCTTTATTATATAAACAGAGGACTTTATGAAGAGGTTAAGCCTGTTCTTGCAGAAAATAAAGCATGTCGCCACTTGCGTGGCGGCATGGCTACAAAGGAAAAGTATTTACTTAAAAAGCAATGTGGATTATAAAATCCTCATAAACATATTTTTGTTTGTTTTTTTGTGAAAGGGCGTCTGTTGACTTTATGGAGCAGATGCCTTTCCCATCTCTTTTTATTATGGCTTCTTTTAAGGTCCAGATTTCGGTTAACTTTTCGCCATTTTTGTTTATATAATTATACTCTGCATCGTTTGTTATTCTTCTGCAAAGTCTGTCATTATAGGGCATAATTTTTTCTATATCTATTCCAATTGGTTTGTCTGAAACTGTGCAAACTACAAGATTTTCCTTATGGCTTATGCTGAAGTAAGCATTTTCAGTATAAGGCTTTCCATTTTCTTCTATTTCAATTACAATATCATCAGACAGCATTTGTTTAACAAGCATTTCTCCTGCAACAGTTCTTTTCCTTGAAGCTTCATCTTTAAGGCTTAAAACCTTTTCTTTTCTTGAACTGCTCATCATAGAAAAATATTTGTTATACATATCATCTGTAAGATTTTCTATATTAAAAATTTTATACAAATCAATCACCATAATTAAAATATCACAAATGGTATTTTGCGTCAATATTCGAGTTGCAATTTGTATGTGTTTATGCTAAAATACTTTAAAAAGGAGGCGGTAAAATGATATCTTCAAAAATTCTCGGCATAATTATTGCCGTTATTTTACTTGCACTCTTTTTTATTTTAATGTGTCCTGTAACAGTTAATGTTAAAACAGACGAAAACAAAAA
>JAZSLZ010000055.1:0-11685 GCA_045535635.1 Clostridia bacterium | reverse complement strand
GTTATTGCAAATCCTAATGCCCCTACAGGAATGACTATTTCATTAAATCAAATAGAAGAAATTGTTACTTCAAACAAAGATTATGTTGTTGTTATTGATGAAGCTTATGTTGATTTTGGCGGAGAATCTGCAATAAATCTTGTAAATAAATATGATAACCTTCTTGTTGTGAGAACTTTTTCAAAGTCATATTCTTTAGCAGGTGCAAGACTTGGCTTTGCTATTGGGCATAAAGATATTATAGCAGAGCTTGAAATGATTAAGTATTCAACTAATCCTTATAATATTAACCGTCTTACACAGGTGGCAGGTATTTCTGCAATGGAAAGTAACGATTATTATATGGATAATTGTAAGAAAATTATCAAAACAAGAGAGTTTACAAAAACAGAACTTGAAAAGCTTGGTTTTTATGTGCTTGAATCAAAGGCAAATTTCATTTTTGCAAAGCACGAAAATATAAGTGGACTTAAGATATATGAAATGTTAAAAGAAAAAGGGATACTTGTGAGACATTTCACAAAAGAAAAAATTAAAGATTTCAACAGAATAACAATCGGATCTGAAGAAGAAATGAAAGTTTTTGTTGAAATAATTAAAAAGATAGTTAAAGGAGAAGAATAATGAGAACTGTAACTTTACACAGAAAAACTGCAGAAACAGATATAAAGCTTTCTTTAAATCTTGATGGAACAGGAAAGTCTAAAATATCAACAGGATGCGGATTCTTAGACCATATGTTTACACTTTTCTCAAAACATGCAAGATTTGACCTTGATATTAAATGCACAGGTGATACTTTTGTTGATTATCACCATTCTGCAGAGGATATTGGAATTTGTCTTGGAAAAGCGTTTGCTAAAGCACTTGATGATATGAAAGGCATAGAGCGCTATGGTGATATTATTCTTCCAATGGATGAAACATTAATTCTTTGTGCAACAGATATTTCCGGAAGAGCGCATCTTGAATATGATGTTGAAATTCCAACAGAAAAAATCGGTGATTTTGACAGTGAGCTTGTTGAAGAAATTTTCCTTGCATTTGTAAGAAATGCAAATATAACACTTCATATTAAGAAGTTAAACGGAAAAAATTCACATCATATTGCAGAAGGTGTCTTTAAAGCATTTGGAAGAACTATGTCAAAAGCAGTTAAAATCAACGAAGCATTTAAAGATGAAATTCCATCAACAAAAGGAGTACTTTAATGATTGCAATTATAGATTATGGTGTTGGTAACATATTTTCACTTTACAGTTCGTTTGAAAAGATTGGTGCAGATGTTTGCCTTACATCAGATGTTGAAACAATTAAAAAAGCAGATAAGCTTATACTTCCCGGTGTTGGAGCATTTAAAGATGCGGCACAAAAGCTTAAAGACAGCGGACTTTGCGAAGTTATAATTGAAGAAGTTAAAAATGGCAAACCGCTTCTTGGTATTTGCCTTGGTATGCAGCTTTTGTTTGAAAAAAGCTATGAATATGGAGAATATGAGGGACTTGGACTTATAAAAGGCAAAATAATACCAATCGAGCCTGATGTTCCAAAGAACTATAAAATTCCTCATATCGGATGGAATGTTTTGCATTTTACAGAGCCTAAATGTGAATTGTTTAAGTATTTAAACGAAAACGACCATGTTTATTTTGTTCATTCATATTATGGTAGCGACTGCGAAGAAAGCTTAACTGCAACAACAGAGTATGGAAAAGAGCTTACTGCGGCAGTTGCATATAAAAATGTTTACGGTGTTCAGTTCCACCCTGAAAAAAGCGGTGAAATCGGACTTAAAATATTAAAAGCTTTTTGTGAAATTTAAGGAGTGAGATTTTGAAGATTTTTCCTGCTATAGACTTAAAAGATAAAAAAGCGGTACGCCTTTTAAAAGGTGATTATAACAAAGTTACCGTATTTAATGATAACCCTGTTGAAGTTGCTAAAAACTTTGAAAAATGTGGGGCAGAGTATTTGCACGTTGTAGACCTTGATGGTGCAAAAGACGGAGACACAACAAACTTTGATGTTGTTAAAGCTATTATAGATAACACATCATTAAAGGTTGAAATCGGCGGTGGCATAAGAACAGAAGAAGTAATTAAAAAATACATAGATGCAGGTGCTTTCAGAGTAATTCTTGGCACAGTTGCAATAACAGAGCCTGAATTTACAGAAGAAATGATTAAAAAGTACGGAAATAAAATTGCAATCGGTGTTGACATTTCTGACGGATTTGTTGCAGTTAAAGGCTGGACAGAGATTTCAAAGGTTTCCTGTGATGAACTTTTTGAAAAAATGGAAAAAGCGGGTGCCGATACAATAATTTGTACTGATATTTCAAAAGACGGTGCTATGGAAGGAACAAACCTTCAGCTTTATAGAGAGCTTTCAGAAAAATACAACATTAAAATAATTGCATCAGGCGGAGTTTCAGATATGGAAAACATAAAGGCTCTTACAAAGCTTAATGTTTTCGGTGCAATTGTAGGGAAAGCCCTTTATCTTGAAAAAATTGACCTTAAAGAAGCAATTGAGGTGGCAAAATGATAACAAAAAGAATTATTCCGTGTCTTGATGTTAGAGATGGGCGAGTGGTAAAGGGAGTTAATTTTGAAGGACTTAATGATGTTGACTCGCCTGTTAAACTTGCCGATTACTATAGCAGATGCGGTGCAGACGAGCTTGTGTTTTATGACATAACTGCATCAAGCGATGGAAGAGCATTATTTACTGATATATTAAGAGAAACCGCAAAAAATGTATTTATTCCTTTAACAGTTGGCGGAGGTATAAATACTCTTGATGATTTTGACAGAGTTTTGAAATGCGGTGCAGATAAAGTTTCTGTTAATTCAGGTGCTATTAAAAATCCAGCTATTATTTCTGCAGCAGCACAGAAATACGGAAACCAATGCGTTGTTCTTTCAGTTGATGTTAAAAGAGTTGATGGGAAGTTCTGTGTTTTTGCAAAAGGCGGAAGAGAGAACACAGGCATTGAAGCTATAGAATGGATTAAGAATGGTGAAAAGAATGGTGCAGGTGAAATCGTAGTTAACAGCATTGATACAGACGGTGTTAAACAGGGGTTTGATATAGAGCTGTTGAAAATTGTTAATGATACTGTAAATGTTCCTGTTATTGCATCAGGCGGTGCAGGTTCAACTCAGGATTTCATTAAGCTTTTTAAAGAAATTCCTGATATTGATGCAGGTCTTGCAGCTTCAATTTTCCATTTTGGAGAAGTTAAAATAAACGACCTTAAACAAGAACTTAAAGAAAATAATATTAATGTTAGAATATAGGTGATAATATGTTAAATATAAATGAATTGAAATTTGATGAAAAGGGTTTAATTCCTGCAATTGTAACTGATGTTGAAACAAAAAAAGTTTTAACACTTGCTTATATGAATAAAGAAAGCCTTGAAATAAGCATTAAGGAAGGAAAAACATGCTTCTGGTCCCGTTCAAGAAATGAACTCTGGAGAAAAGGGGAGACATCAGGAAACTATCAGCACATTGTAAGCATTAAGGCTGATTGTGATAAAGATGCTTTAAATGTTATTGTAAGAAAAGACGGTCCTGCTTGTCACACAGGTGCAGATTCTTGCTTTAATGACCTTGTTTACGGCGAAGAAAATGCAGAATTTTCTGTTGGTGAGCTTTACAATATGCTTTTAGACAGAAAAGCGAAAATGCCTGAAGGCTCATACACAACTTATCTTTTCCAGAAGGGCATTGATAAAATTCTTAAAAAGGTTGGCGAAGAATCAACAGAGGTTATTGTTGCTGCTAAAAACAATGATAAAGCAGAAACAATTTACGAAATTGCAGACCTTGTTTATCACAACCTTGTTCTTATGATTGAAATGGGAATTAATGTTGAAGATATTATTAAAGAACTTGCTTCAAGAAATGTTATAGACCATAAGGTTAAGCAGGAGAAGATGACAAAATGATAAAGTATGATTTACATACTCATTCAGTTTTTTCAGACGGTAAAAATTCACCTGCGGAAATGGTTGCATATGCAGAGGGTAAGGGCGTTGAAATTCTTGGTATTTCTGACCATGAATATGCACCAATGCAGACAAGCTATTGCATAAGTAAAGAAAATACCATTAATTACATAAATGAAATTAATGAGCTTAAATCTAAAACAAAATTAAAACTCTATCTTGGAACAGAACGAGATTACTTTTCACCTGAAACAGATTTTAGGTATGATTATGTTATCGGCTCTGTTCATAGTGTTTATAAAAACGGTGAATATATTGATGTTGATTTTTCTGAACAGAATATGATAGATAATGTTAACAGATTGTATAACGGTAATTTCTTGGATTATGTTAAGGATTATTATGCGTTAGTTAAAGATGTGGTAAACAAAACTAACTGCGATATTGTTGGTCATTTTGATTTGGTTTGTAAATTCAACGAAGGTAATAAGCACTTTGATGAAACAAGTGAGGAATATAAGAAAATAGCACTTGATGCGGCAAAAGTTATTGCAGATTCAGGTAAAATAGTTGAAATTAACACAGGAGCTATTTCAAGAGGTTATAAAACAAAACCTTATCCTGCTAGATTTTTAATAGATTATTTTAAATCAAGAAATGTAAAAATGATTCTTTCAAGTGACAGCCATAGCTGTCAAAATTTATTATACAAGTTCGAAGATTTTTCTGATTTGATTTAAATTTCAATGTAGAATTAAGTCGTATTTACTTGACATTGAAATTTTGCTGTGTTACAATATTTTGATAAGGAGAAAGTATGGAACTTAAGAGAATAACACTTTTTGCAGGGCATTATGGTAGTGGAAAAACCAATATTGCAGTTAATTATGCAAAGAAAATTAAAGAAAGCGGTTTTGATACTGTTATTGCAGACCTTGATATTGTAAATCCCTATTTCAGAACTAAAGATAGTGAAAAAGACTTAAATAGTCTTGGAATAGAGCTTGTTTGTTCAGAACTTGCCAATACCAATGTTGATACACCTGCACTTCCTAAAGATATATACAGAATAATTGCCGATAAGTCAAAGTATGTCGTTATGGACATTGGCGGAGATGAAAGGGGAGCACTTGCTCTTGGAAGATATTCTGAAGACATATTAGAAGAAAATAACTACGAAATGCTTTTTGTAGTTAATCCATACAGACCATTAACTTCAACACCTGAAGATGCAGTTGAGGTTATGAGAGAAATTGAAGCAGTAGCTAAAATTAAATTTACTGCAATTGTTAATAATTCAAACGTAGGAAATGACACAACCGAAAATGATGTTATCTCCTGTGATGAATACATAAACAAGTTAAAACAACTTACAGGTCTTGAGGTTGTTATGACAACTGCAACAAAAGCAGTTGCAGAAAAACTTCAGAAGCATTATGACAATGTTTTTGAACTTACATTACAAGAAAAATATTTTGATATAAGGAAAGAGGATTAGTATGGCAAAATTAACTTTTGAAACAGACCTTTGTAAAGGTTGCGGACTTTGCGTTAATGCTTGTCCGAAAAATTTACTTGTGCTTTCTAAAGACAAAATTAATCTTAAGGGACATTCTCCTGTAGAAATTACAGACGAAGCTGCATGTATCGGTTGTGCATCATGTGCTATTATGTGCCCTGATTGTATAATTACGGTTGAAAGGTAGGTAATATAAATGGCTAATAAAGTTTTAATGAAAGGAAACGAAGCTATTGCTGAAGCTGCTATTAAAGCAGGTTGTATGCATTACTTTGGTTATCCTATTACACCGCAGACAGAAATTGCTGCATATATGGCTAAGAAAATGCCTAAAATCGGCGGTGTTTTCCTTCAGGCTGAATCTGAAGTTGCTGCAATTAATATGGTATATGGTGTTTCATCAACAGGTAAAAGAGTTATGACATCATCATCAAGCCCTGGTATTTCACTTAAGAGCGAAGGATTATCATATATGGCAGGTAGTGATTTACCATGTCTTATCGTAAATGTTGAAAGAGGCGGTCCTGGTCTTGGTGGTATTCAGCCTTCACAGTCTGACTATTTCCAGGCAACAAAGGGTGGCGGACACGGTGACTTCCATATGATCGTTCTTGCACCTTCATCAGTTCAGGAAATGGCTGACCTTACAATCAAAGGTTTTGACCTTGCTGATAAGTACAGAATGACATCAATGATTTTAGCTGACGGTACAATGGGACAGATGATGGAACCTGTTGAAATCGCTGATAATGTTGAAGTTACAAAATATGAAAAGCCTTGGGCTACAACAGGAACAAACTGTGAAAGAAAGCACAACATTGTTAACTCACTTTCACTTATTCCTGAAGAACTTGAACAGCTTAACTTCAAGAGATACGAAAAATATGCTCAGATTAAAGAAAATGAACAGATGGCTGAAGAATTTATGATGGAAGATGCTGAGATCTGCGTAGTAGCATTTGGTATCGCATCAAGAGTTTCACAGAATGCTGTTATTGAAGCAAGAAAACAGGGTATTAAAGTTGGTCTTATCAGACCTATCACACTTTGGCCTTTCCCAGAAAAAGTTTTATCAAAGGCTGCAGATAAAGTTAAATCATTTATCTCTGTTGAACTTTCAATGGGACAGATGGTAGAAGATATAAAACTTGCAACTTCTTGCAAAAAGCCTGTAGAGCTTTGCAACAGAGTTGGTGGTATGATTCCATCACCTGAACAGGTTCTTGCGAAAATTAAAGAAGTTAAAGGAGGACTTGAATAATGAAGGTATTTGAAAAACCAAAAGCACTTACTGATGCACCATTTCATTATTGTCCAGGTTGTACTCACGGTATCATCCACAGACTTGTGGCTGAAGCTATAGATGAACTCGGTATTGAAGGCAAAACAATTGGTGTTGCACCGGTTGGTTGTGCAGTTATGGCATATAACTATTTTGCTTGTGATATGATTGAAGCAGCACATGGTAGAGCTCCTGCAGTTGCTACAGGTGTTAAACGTTCATGTCCTGAAAATATTGTATTTACATATCAGGGCGATGGCGACCTTGCATCAATCGGTATGGCAGAAACAGTACATTCTGCTGCAAGAAACGAAAATATTACAGTTATCTTTGTTAACAATGCTATTTATGGTATGACAGGCGGACAGATGGCTCCAACATCACTTCCTGGTCAGATTACACAGACATCACCATACGGCAGAGATGTTAACCACTGTGGTTATCCTGTAAAAGTTTGTGAAATGCTTTCACAGCTTGATGGTCCTGAATATCTCGAAAGGGTTGCAGTTAACAATGTATCAAATGTAAGAAAAGCTAAAAAAGCTATTAAAAAAGCTTTTGAAAATCAGATTAACAATAAGGGCTTCTCACTTATCGAAGTTGTTTCAACTTGTCCTACAAACTGGGGCTTGAAACCAACAGATGCTCTTAAATGGCTTGAGGACAATATGCTTCCTTATTATCCTCTTGGTGTATATAAAGACAGAAGTAAGGGGGAAGAATAATGTCTAAACAGATTTTAATCGCAGGTTTCGGCGGTCAGGGTGTTTTGTTTGCAGGTAAATTCCTTGCATATAAAGGTCTTACAGAAGGTAAGCAGGTTAGTTGGCTTCCATCTTACGGTCCTGAAATGCGTGGCGGTACTGCAAACTGCAGCATTATATTAAGCGATGAACCAATCGGTTCACCTATCGTAAGCAATCCTGATGTTTTGTTTGCAATGAACCTTCCTTCACTTGATAAGTATGAAAACGAAGTTAAAAGTGGTGGAATTATTATTGTAGATTCAACTCTTATCAAAAGAAAAGTTGAAAGAGATGATGTAAAAGTATTCTATGTTCCTGCTACTCAGACTGCTGCCGATATTTCAGCTCCATCTCTTGCCAATATGATTATGGTAGGTAAAGCTATTAAAGAAAGTCAGGCAGTAAGCTTTGAAGGTATTGAAGAAGGTCTTAAAAAAGTTGTTCCACCTAAAAAGGCGGATATGATTGCTCTTAACCTTAAAGCTTTAGAAACAGGTTATAATATGTAAGGAGGCATTTTAATGCTTGATATTAAAATCAATAAAACAAACAATCCAAAAGAAAAATTCAAACCGGGAGATGTTCTTGGTTTTGGTAAAAAATTCACAGACCACATGTTTGTTATGAATTATACAGAAGGTAAAGGATGGCATGATCCAAGAATTGAAGAATATGCTCCAATTTCACTTGATCCTTCTGCTATGGTTTTTCACTATGGTCAGACTATGTTTGAAGGTATGAAAGCATACAGAGGGGAAGATGGAAAGGTTTACCTTTTTAGACCTGATATGAATGCTAAACGCGCAAATGATTCAAACAAAAGACTTTGTATTCCTGAAATCCCTGAAGAAGATTTTGTTCAGGCGGTTAAAGCAGTTGTTGATGTTGACAAAGACTGGATTCCTACAGGCGAAGGTGAATCTCTCTATATCAGACCATTTGTAATTGCAACAGATGAATTTTTAGGTGTTGCACCATCTAAAACATATTTATTCATAATCATTCTTTCACCAAGTGGTGCTTACTATGCAAGTGGACTTGCTCCTGTTGGCATCTGGATTGAAGATGAATATGTAAGAGCCGTTAAAGGCGGTATTGGTTTTGCTAAAACAGGCGGTAATTATGCTGCAAGTTTAAAGGCACAGGTTAAAGCTCATGATGACGGTTATTCACAGGTTCTTTGGCTTGATGGTGTAGAAAGAAAATATATTGAAGAAGTTGGTGCTATGAATATCTTCTTCAAAATCAATGGTAAAATCGTAACTCCAATGATTAACGGAAGTATTCTTCCTGGTATCACAAGAAACTCTGTAATCAAAATGTGTCAGCATCTTGGATACGAAGTTGAAGAAAGAAGAATTTCTGTTGATGAACTTGTTGCTGCTGCAAAAGACGGAAGTCTTGAAGAAGTATTTGGCACAGGTACAGCTGCAGTTATTTCTCCTGTTGGTAAGCTTCGTTACTGTGATGATGTTATGGTTATCGGCGATGGCAACATCGGAGAAGTGAGTCAGAAGCTCTATGATACATTAACAGGCATTCAGTGGGGTAAACTTGACGATCCATTTGGTTGGAGAGTTGAAGTTAAATAATTATAAAGTGAATACGCTAACCAAAACGGTTAGCGTATTTTGGTGATATACTCGCTTTGGTTGAGCATATTACCTAAATGATTGAAAAATTTGTCAAAAAACACAAAATTTGGTATATTTTTTTTGCATATCTACTATAAATTGTTGATAAAAAGTGACAAAATGTTGGAAAAAATAGAAATGAACAACAAAATATCAATAAAATGTGTTGAAATTTTTTCATTACTATTGTATAATTTAACTATGATATTACATAATGAAAGGAATCATAATATGAAAAAGGAAGAGATGAAAAATGTCACAGCAGATGCAACTGTTATGACAGAAGCTCCCAGAAATAAATTCTGGAAGGTGTTCAGGGATAACCTGGAACTGTTGCTCCTTACATTGCCTGGTATTGTACTTTGCTTTTTGTTCAATTACCTTCCTATGTTTGGTGTAGTAGTAGCATTCAAAAAATTTAATCCTATTAAGGGAATATGGGGAAGCCCATGGGTAGGTCTTGAGAACTTTGAGTTCTTCTTCACATCTAACGATGCGTTTAGAATTATCCGTAATACACTTCTTTATAGCTTCGACTATATGATCATCGGTACGATTTGTACTGTTGCTCTTGCGTTGTTAATGTTTAACTTAACAAGCAATCTTTCAGTTAAAATCTATAATACCATTATGATTTTACCTAAGTTCTTATCAATGGTACTTATTGCGTTTATCGTTTATGCATTATTAAATCCAGCTTCAGGTGTACTTAATCAGATCATCTCAGCGCTTGGCGGTCGTAATGATATAGACTGGTATGCTTGGCCTGCAGCATGGCCGTTTATCCTGACTATCATACATATATGGCAGGTAGTAGGTTACGGCTCAATCCTTTACTATGCGTCACTTATGGGTATTGATGATGCGCTGTTTGAAGCAGCTGATCTTGATGGTGCTACAACATGGCAGAAAACAATCCATATTTCAATACCACATCTTATCCCTATTATTGTTATTCAGACAATACTTGCTATGGGACATATCTTTAGCGGTGACTTTGGTCTTCATTACCAGACAACCCGTGACGTTGGTGTTTTATATCCAACAACAGATATTATCAATACATATACTTTCAGAGGCTTGATGAACAACTCTATCGGACCTTCATCTGCTATGGGTTTATTCCAGTCAGTTGTCGGTCTTGTCACAGTTGTAACTGTTAATTTTATCGTTAGAAAAATCAGTCCTGAAAACAGCTTATTCTAAGAGGGAGGCATAATAAAGTGAAAGTTAATAAAAAATTTCCATGGGGGCAACTTTGGTTACACGTATTCTTTGTAATCTCTTGCTTAGCATATCTTATCCCATTTTGGCTCCTTATCGCAATTTCATTTACAGAAGAATCTGCAATCGCGCAGTATGGTTACCAGCTTATACCAAAAGCTTGGTCAACTGCAGCTTATGAATATGTATTTGCAAATCCAAAACAGCTTATTGATTCATATAAGGTAACAATTGCATTTACAGTTCTTCATACATGCCTTGGTATTCTTGTTCAGGCGTTATATGCATATCCGCTTTCAAGACCAAACTTTAAATTCAGAAAGTTTTTAACATGGTATGTATTCTTCACTGCACTTTTCAGTGGCGGTCTTGTACCATCTTACCTTATCAATACAAAGTTACTTCACCTTGGTAACACATTCTGGGTATATGTTTTCCCTGGATGTATCAGTGCATGGAACATTATCGTTATGAGAACTTTCTTCCAGGGATTACCAGAGTCTCTGGTAGAATCTGCAAAAGTTGACGGTGCGTCAGAGCTTAGAATTTTCTTCCAGATTATTCTTCCTCTTTCAAAACCATGTATTGCATCACTTGCATTTATGCTTGCAGTTACTACTTGGAATAACTGGAACACATCACTTATCTATATAAGAGATGCAGAACTTTACTCACTCCAGTACATGTTACAGAAAATTTTAAGAGAAGTAGAATTTGTAGAAAAGATGGCAGCAGAAACAGGTATGCTTGCAGAATACGAAACACCAACAGAAGCTATGAGATATGCAACAGCTATTCTCGCAGCAGGACCAATTCTTATTATCTTCCCATTCTTCCAGAAGTATTTTACAAGAGGTCTTACAATTGGTGCTGTTAAAGGTTAATAATCAAATTTCACTTGGGGCTTTTAGTCCCAAGTGTTTTTGTTTTACTAATTATAGTAAAAACTGATTTATTGGTAATAAAAATCCAAAAAAGACTTTACAAAATGTCTTTTTAAGTGTATAATCTAAATGTTGTAAATATTTAAATTAGTTAATAATTTTAAGGAGGATAAAACTATGAGTAAAAAGTTTGTTTACCTTTTTAGCGAAGGTGACGCTTCTATGAGAAACCTTCTTGGTGGTAAAGGTGCTAACCTTGCAGAAATGACAAAGCTTGGTTTACCTGTTCCACAGGGTTTCACAGTTTCAACTGAGGCTTGTACTCAGTACTATGAAGATGGCCGTAAGATCAACGATGATATCCAGGCTGAAATCATGGAATACATCGAAAAGATGGAAGAAATCTGCGGCAAAAAGTTCGGTGATAAGGAAAACCCA
>JAZSLZ010000108.1:0-5144 GCA_045535635.1 Clostridia bacterium | reverse complement strand
CTTAATGTTAATGGCGCAAAAATCAAAGCGATTACTAAGGAGATTATAAATGAATAATAAACTAACATTTGAAGAAGCAATAAAAAAAATTGAAGAAATTTCCGAAAAACTAGAAGCAGGAAAAGTTAGTCTTAATGAAATGGTTGAATTATATAAGCAGGGAACTGAACTTTCAGTTTACTGCAATAAAATGATTGATGAAGCTGAACAAAAAATTAAAATATTATCTAAAACCAAAAACGGAATTATTGAAAAGGATATAGAAGAAAATGAATAAAAATGAGTATAACGCTTTAAAGGAAAAGTATTTATTAATTGCTGAAAATACAATTAATAACTTAAAGCTTGATTACCCCTGTAAGCAACAAAATTTATTTGATGCTATTAACTACAGTCTTTTGGCAAAAGGTAAAAGAATAAGACCGATAATCCTACTTGCAGCCTGTGAAATGGCAGGGGGAAAGGCAGAAGCTGCCGAAAATTTTGCAGCAGGTCTTGAAATGATTCATAATTCTTCTCTTATTCATGATGACCTTCCTGCAATGGATGATGACGATTTAAGAAGAGGAAATCCTACAAATCATATAGTTTATGGCGAAGCTACCGCAATACTTGCAGGAGATGTTTTGCTTGTGAGACCCTTTGAAGTTATGGCTCAGGCAGTACAGACAAAAGGACAACTTGATGCAATGAAATATATTGCTAAATGTGCAGGAGCTGAAGGGATGATGGGTGGACAAGAAATTGACCTAAAGTGCGAAGGAATTTCTGCCGATGAAGAAACTATAGTTGTACTTAACAGACTTAAAACAGGAGCTCTTTTTAAAGCTGCTGTAGTTTCAGGAGTTATGATTGCAGGGGGAAGCGATGAACAGATAGAAGCTGCCAAGACTTACGGTGATTTATTAGGTTTAGCATTCCAGTTAGTTGACGATCTTCTTGATAATGACCCTAATGCAGATACAGGAAAAACAAAAGGCAGCGATATTGAAAAAGGCAAAAGCACATATTTATCTGTTTATGGCAAAGATAAGTGTCGTGAAATGATTGAAGCGTGTACTCAAAAAGCCAGAGATGCTTTATCAATTTTTGGTGAAAAGTCACAATTTTTATGTATGTTGGTTGAAGAACTGGCAACAAGAGTAAATTGAACCAATATTTATATTTGATAAAATCATTATCTGATGTTACAATGTTTACATAATATTTTAAACAGGAGAAAAATGTGAAAAGATTAATTTGTTTATTTATTGTTGTTATTATGATAACATTTTCTATTAGTTTCTCTGCAATGGCGCAGTTTGATATTCCGGAGTACATAAGGGTTGGTCTTTTTTATAACACAACTGCAAAACAGGCTCTAACCATTTCTGGAGAAAATGTATGCTTAAAAGGGGACAGCTTTGATTCTGTTACCGATAATTCGTACACAATAGGTATAGGAGAAAGCGGATTTTTAATTAATAATGTTTTATATCAGGTAAATAATGTAGAATTTCTAACAGAAAACAATATAATTAATGTTGATGGTAAACCGTATCGCGGATATATAAGACTTTTACTTACCGATAAAGGTATTAATGTTATTAACTGCGTTAAACTTGAAGAATATCTTTATGGTGTTGTACCTCTTGAAATGTCAACAGGTTGGCCTGTTGAAGCTTTAAAAGCTCAGGCTGTCTGTGCCAGAACTTATGCCGCAACACAATTAGGCAAATTTGAAAAATACGGCTTTGACGTTACTGATAATACTTTATCACAGGTTTATGGCGGTATTAATGCAGAAAAAGAAGATTGTACTAAAGCGGTTGATGAAACAAGAGGTATGGTTGCTACCTACAACGGCAATATTGCAGAAGTTTTTTATTTCGCAACAAGCAATGGTACAACGCTTGATGTTAAAGACGTATGGGGAAGTACCACTTATCCATACTTAGTTCCTGTAGATGATTCTCTGCAAAGCTCAGTAATTAAGGATAACGGCAAATGGACTGTGAATTATACTAAAGATGAATTAACCGATTTATTCAATAAAAAAGGTCTTGATTTGGGTGATATTGTTGATGTTAATGTTGACGAATATAACAAACAAGGTGCTGTTATGAAGCTTACAGTAAAAGGAACAAACGAAAGTAAAAGCTATACACTTGGCAAAACAAGAGATATATTAGCTCTTAGAAGTCAGACTTATTCTATTAATAAAATTACAGATAAAGGTAGCGATATTAAACTTTCAGTTCTTACGGCTGCAGGTCTTGAAAATTCTGACATTAAAATGAATGTAATATCAGCAGATGGAATTAATTCAGTAGACAAAAAGGTTAATGTATTGTCGAAAGACGGCACTCAGGTTTTTGAAAGTCAAGATGGCGAATTTACAGGAATACAAATTACAGGTTATGGCTATGGTCACGGTATTGGTATGAGCCAAAATGGTGCGAAAGCCTTTGCTAATGCAGGATACACATACAAACAGATAATTGAACATTATTTTACAGGAGTTGAGGTGAAATGTGTTCTACAGGAGGAATTATTAAATGATTGAATGGACACTTTCTGATTTCAACTATGATTTACCAAAGGAATTTATTGCTCAAACTCCATTAAAAGACAGAAGTTCATCTAAGCTTATGGTACTTAACCGTAATACTAAAACTATTGAGCATAAACTATTTTCAGATATTATAGATTTGCTTGATGAAAAAGATTGTCTTGTATTAAATGATACAAAAGTTATTCCTGCTAGATTACTAGGTATTAAAGAAGAAACCGGTGCTAACATTGAAGTTTTTTTACTTAAAAGACTTACAGAAGATAATATGTGGGAATGTATGGTAAGACCTGGCAAAAGAGTCAAAGAGGGAACTGTTGTTTCTTTTGGAATCGGAGAACTTAAAGCTATAATCGGCGAAAGCGAAGATGACGGACTTAAAAAAGTTAAATTTGAGTATGAGGGTATTTTTGAAGAAGTGCTTGATAAGCTTGGACAGATGCCGCTGCCTCCATACATAACTGAAAAACTTGAGGATAAAGACAGGTATCAGACAGTTTATTCTAAAAATCCAGGTTCTGCTGCAGCTCCTACTGCAGGTCTGCATTTTACCAAAGATTTACTTGAAAAAATCAAGTCAAAGGGTATCAAAATAGCCTATGTAACACTTCATGTTGGACTAGGTACCTTTCGCCCTGTTAAGGTAGAAAAAATAACAGACCATAAAATGCATTCTGAATTTTATGAAATTGACGAAACAGCGTGTAATATTATTAACGAAACAAAGAAAAACGGTGGCCGAGTAATTTCAGTGGGAACTACATCTACAAGAACACTTGAATCTGCTGCTGACGAACAAGGTTTTTTAGTCCCGAAAGCTGAAAATACAGATATCTTTATATATCCAGGCTATAAATTTAAGGTTATTGATGGTCTTATAACAAATTTTCATCTGCCTGAATCTACTTTACTTATGTTAGTAAGTGCTTTATACAATAGAGAAGAAATTCTTAAGGCCTATGAATGTGCAAAAGAAAACAACTACAGATTCTTTTCATTTGGAGATGCAATGTTTATCATATAATAAAAGAGCGTAAAGTTTAATTACTTTACGCTCTTTAAATTTATTATATCAACCCCCAAGTTGCTTTTTGAACTTGGTTTCATCTGTCATTCTACTTGCGTATTCAAGAGAAATCTGATGCTTAAGATTAGTTTCACCGTCAAAGAACTTTTTAACATCCTGCGCCAGTTCAATTGTAACCCATTCTCTGACATCGGTTGTAGGACCACCTCTGTGAGGCATTAAAATAACATTATCAAGTCCTCTTAAGCCTGAATCCATTGGAAGAGGTTCGTTTTCGTAAACATCAAGAATTGCTCTTATTCTTCCTGTTTTAAGCACTTCAATCATTTCTGCTTCGTTGATAACTGCACCTCTTGCTGTATTGATAAGTAATGCATCATCTTTCATCTTATCAAGCTGTTCTTTACCGATTGAATGATAGCTCTTATCATTTAATGCAGTATGAACTGAAACAATATCACATGTTTCAAAAATTTCATCAAGTGAACATTTTTCAGCATTATATTTATCTGCAGTTTCCTGTGAAAGATGTCCTGAACAGATTTTGATTTTGCAGTCAAAAGCAGTTAAAATTCTTGCTAAATTTTCTGAAATCATACCAAAGCCGATAAGGCCAATTACTTTTCCTTTAAGTCCTTTATTTGCAACAAAAGTATCAGGCCAACCGATTTCTTTTGTTGTATTAATATCACCAAGCATCATACGCTGTGCTAAAAGTATGTAACAAAGAGCACCTTCAGCAACAGATTCTGCATAAAGTCTGTTACCTGTAAGAAGTGTTATATTTCTTTTTGGAAGTTCATCAGAAACAAGTGCTGCTGCACTTCCGCCTGTATGAGCGATGATTTTAAGCTTATCAGCTTTTTCAAGAATGTTTGCATCATATTTTTGTGTGCCCCATCCTGTAAAAACTGCATCAACATCTTTGAGAGCTTCTTTTAATTCGTCATCTGTAAACTCTCTGCCAAGGTCATTATAGATAACTTCGCCAATTTTTTCGATTTCTGCTCTTGCTCTTTCGCTGAAAAAAGTGTCGAATACCTGATTTCCACCTGGTTTTGCTACTAATATTTTCATGTTTTCCACCTACCTGTAAATTTTTATTAATTATACAATATTTCCAATTAATTGTCAATGTAAAGTGTTATGTAATATTGATTAATTTATATAGATGTGTTATAATGATTTCATCAAAGATGAAATCGTCGATATAAATCTCTTGCGAGATTTTCGATATGTGCTATCGCACTCGATATGCCTTGCGGCTCGATATGTTGCTTTACGACAACGAGATTTATATCATATCTAGTTTTGAAGCGTATGCGAAAAACATATCGAATTTACGAGGTAAATATATCGAGCAATCGAAGATTGCATATCGACAAAAAATCATTGGCATCTAAATTGTTCACTAATTTTAAAGTTTGATATACAAGGGACAAAAGCCTTCCCCTTGAGGGGAAGGGGGACCGCTTGCGGTGGATGAGGTGGAAAGATGATAATATTAATTACAGGTGCATCACATACAGGTAAAACTGTTTTGGCACAGAAATTACTTGAAAAATA
>JAZSLZ010000116.1:0-10798 GCA_045535635.1 Clostridia bacterium | reverse complement strand
GTTAACGAAGTTGCATGGGACGGCGAATGGTACAGAAGATGTATCACAGACAATGGAACATTTGTTGGCTCAAAAGAAGAACCACAGGCTAAAATCTGGCTTAACACACAGAGCTGGGCAGTTATTTCAGGTATGGGCGATAAAGGCGAAATGGCTATGGATAGTGTTAAGAAATATCTTGACACAGAGCTTGGTATTAAGAAAATCCACCCTGCTATGAAAGACTATCCTTCAAAAGAAGACCCACTTACATATTACAATAAGGGTTGCGGTGAAAACGGTAGCGTATTCTGTCACGCAAATACATGGGCAATTATTGCAGAATGTATGCTCGGCAGACCTGAAAATGCTTGGAAATATTATCACCAGCTTCTTCCAATGGTTGCACAGGCTAAAGCTGGTGAATGGAGATATAAAGCAGAACCTTATGCTTATGCTTCAAACATCTTCGGACCTGAAAGCGATAAGTTTGGACTTGCAAACGTTTCATGGCTTACAGGTACAGCTGCTTGGATGTATATTGCAGCAACACAGTACATTTTAGGTGTTAAAGCTAAATGGGATGGTCTTGAAATTGCTCCATGTATGCCAAAAGACTGGAAGGATGTTAAGATTACAAGAAAATTCAGAGGTTGTACATACAACATCACAATTAAAAATCCTGAAAACAAAGTGTTTGTTCCTCATGTTGAAGGCAGAACATCTTATGACGTTGAAGTTTAATTAAAGAAAAGAGTTAGGAGAAATAATAACTCCTAACTCCTCACTTCTCACTTCTCACTCAAAAAAGTGTTGACTTTTTAAAAAAGTTGTGGTATCATATCAAAGTATCATGAAAAAATGTGCGGTTTTGAGTGATACAACATTAAATCTGATTAATTAAAAATTGATTACATACGAAAACAACAGGAGGTGTATTCAAGATGAAAAGAACATATCAGCCTAAGAAAAGACACAGAGCTAAGGAACATGGCTTCAGAAAAAGAATGGCTACTGCAAACGGCAGAAAGGTACTTGCTAGACGTAGAGCTAAAGGTAGAGCTAAGTTATCAGCATAATCTGATTGGTTTTTAAGGGCAGAGGTAAGCTCTGCCTTTTTAAACATAGCTTTTAAAACAAAAGTAAAGGCAAATTTGCTTTTTAGAGCGTGTTCCAGAGAGACACGCTTTTTGTGTAAATAAAAAGGTTTGAAAATCGTGAAAACTATTAAAGAAAACAAGCTTTTCAGAAGACTTTACTACAAAGGGAAAAAGGTTGTTGGAAAACAACTTGTTCTTTATTTTCAACCAACAAAAGAAGAACCTATGATTGGTTACACGGTTCGTAAAAAAGTTGGTAAAGCTGTAGTGAGAAATAAAGTAAGACGCAGAATTAAAGAAAGCTTCAGAAACTATGAGAAAATCCTTAACAAAAATTGCAACTTTGTTATTGTTGCAAGAACTTGCGCTGCAGAAGCTGAATTTAAAGAAATAAATATGTGTCTTAAAGAGCTTCTTGAAAAAGCAGAACTTATATGATGAAAAAAATACTGATTTATTTAATAAAGGGTTACAGGAAATTTATTTCCCCTTTGAAGAAACCGTGTTGTATTTTTCAACCAACCTGCTCTGCATACGCAATAGAGGCAATTGAAAAGCACGGCGCTTTTAAAGGAACTTACCTTGCTGTAAGAAGAATTCTTAAGTGCCATCCATGGCACAAGGGCGGATATGATCCGGTACCCCAAAACCTTAAAGGAGGAAAATAATGGGAGCATTTTCATTATTAATTACAACACCACTTGGTTATATCATCAGCTTTATTTATGACCTTGTGCAAAATTACGGACTTGCAATTATTATCTTTACATTAATTGTAAAGCTTATTATGTTGCCGCTTGTTATAAAACAACAAAAATCAACAGTTCAGATGCAGAAAATTCAACCTGAAATGCAGGCTATTCAGAAAAAGTATGCAAACGATCAGCAAAGATTAAGTCAGGAAACAATGAAGCTTTACAAAAAGTACAACATCAGTCCTGCAGGTGGATGCTTACCGCTTTTAATTCAGCTTCCTATTATCTTTGGTCTTTATCAGGTTATTACAAGACCTATGCAGTACATTCTTCACATGGGAACTGATGTAATTCAGAAGGTTGCAGATGTGCTTAAAGAAGCAGGTCATATTACAGAAAGCGTAGCAAACTTTGCAACAAAGCAACATCAGATTACTGTTGCAAGTTCAATGGCAGATAATCTTGCTTTAGTTGAAGAAAAAATAGGAACTGCGCTTTCAACACTTAACTTTGACTTTTTTGGTCTTGATTTATCATTAACACCACAGCTTTCACAGCCATCAATTTTGTGGATTATTCCTATTTTATCTGCAGTAACTGCATATATTTCAGGACAAATCACAACAAAGCTTTCAGGTAATCAACAGGCTGCAGAGCAGATGAAGACTATGAATATTATGATGCCTTTAATGAGCGGATATTTCTGTTTCATTATGCCAACAGGTGTTGGTCTTTACTGGGTAATGAGTAATGTTGTACAGATGGTGCAGCAGATAGTTGTAACAAAAATTATGCTTAAGAAAGATAAAGAAGCTTAAGCGAAAGGAGATATATAAGTGAACAAAATTTTAGTAACAGGCAAAAGCATTGAAGAGGCAAGAAAAAATGCTGCTGCACAGCTTGGTGCAGATGTAGATGAGATTATGATTGAAGTAATCGAAAATGCTACTTCAGGTTTTTTCGGTATTATAACAAAGCCATGTAAAATTGCCGCATGGATTGAGGGCGACGAGGAAGAAATCGTTGAAGCTCCAAAGCCTGTTGAAGTGAAAAAAACAGAAAAACCAAAGAAAAAAGAAAGAGCAATCGCAGAGGATAAAACTGAGGGCGAAAAAATTGCTAAAGAATTTTTAAGTACAACTCTTTCACAGATGGGTATTGAAGCAGAACTTGAATTTACCCAGACAGAAGATGCACTTGAAATTGTTGTTTCAGGTGAAAATATGGGCAGAGTTATCGGTAAAAGAGGAGAAACTCTTGATGCGCTTCAGTATTTAACAAGCCTTGTTGTTAATAAAGATAAAGAAGAATACATCAGAATTAACCTTGATTCAGAAAACTACAGAGCAAAAAGAACTCTTGCTCTTGAAAAATTAGCAGATAAGGTTGCTGATAAAGTAATCAGAAACAAAAGAAATCTTACTTTAGAGCCTATGAACGCATTTGAAAGAAGAGTTATTCATTCAAGACTTCAGGGTAACGAAAAGCTTACAACATACAGTATTGGTGAAGAACCTTCAAGAAGAATAGTTGTAAGCCTCGCTAAAGACAGATAAGGAGAATAAGCGTGAGTACAATAGCTGCAATTTCCACTCCCTTTGGAAGTGGTGGCATTGCTGTTATAAGAATAAGCGGAGAAGAGGCATTTTGTATAACTGATAGATTTTTTGTTTGTCAGAAAGCAAAATGCCTTTCTGATATTCCTGCAAATACAGTAGTGTTCGGTAAAATTAAAGATAAAGAGGGAAACACCATAGATGAGGTGCTTGTTTCTGTTTTCAAAGGTCCTCACTCGTTCACAGGAGAGGATACTGTAGAAATTTCTTGCCATGGCGGTATTTTGATTGCAAAAAAAGTTTTAAAACGTGCAATTGAAGCAGGTGCAGAAATGGCACAAAGAGGTGAGTTCAGCAAAAGAGCCTTCTTGAATGGAAAGATGGACCTTTCGCAGACGGAAGGCGTTATTGATTTAATCAATGCAGTATCGGATAAGGGTGCAACAAATGCAGTTTTCCAGATGGAGGGCAGACTTTCTAAAAAAATAAACGAATTAAGAAATACTCTTCTTAATTTGTCTGCTCATATTCAGGCACTTATTGATTTCCCTGAAGAAGATTTAACAGACCTTTCTGACGAAGAAGCATTAGAGCGTCTTGAATATGTTATAAAAGAAACCGACCTTTTAATTAAAACTGCAGACTATGGTAAAATTCTTAAAAACGGATTACCTGTTGCTGTAATAGGAAAGCCTAATGTTGGAAAATCTTCTCTTTTAAATGCTCTTTCAGGAACTGAAAAAGCAATTGTTACAGATATAGCAGGAACAACAAGAGATATTGTTGAAGAATATGTTAACATAAACGGCATTGCCATTAAAATTATGGATACCGCAGGTATAAGAGAAACAAGTGATGTGGTTGAGGCTATCGGCGTTGAAAGAAGCTTAAAGGCAGCAGAAGATGCAGATCTTGTTTTAGCGGTTTTTGACGGCAGTACACCTCTCGATGAGGAAGATAAGAAAATTCTTGAATTTATAGAGAATAAACCGCACCTTGTTATTATAAACAAAGCAGATAAAGGCAAGGTTGTTGACCTTGATGGTATAGAGATTTCAGCAAAAGAGATTACAGGAATCGAAATTCTTATGTTTGAAATGGAAAATAAAATAGAAAACAGTTTTGTTAACTCAAACGAAAATGTTATCACAAACGAAAGACACATCGAAAGTCTTATAAAGTGCAAAACAAATCTTGATAATGCACTTAATTCACTTAATCTGGGAATGCCACAGGATATTATATCCGTTGACCTTCAACTGGCAATAGAAGCATTTGGAGAAATTATAGGTATGACCGTATCACAGGAAATTGTAGACAGAATATTCCACAACTTCTGTCTTGGAAAGTGAAGTCTGAAAGAAATTGATTAGATTGTGCTGATTTACGACTGTCGTGTACTTTGTGTACACAAAGGAGCAAAACAGTGCAAGATGAGTAATTTTATTCAGACTTGGAAGGAGAAATGTATGTCATATAATGCAGGTAATTACGATATAGCTGTTATAGGTGCAGGTCACGCAGGAATTGAAGCGGCCCTGGCCGGTGCAAGAATGGGACTTAAAACAGTTATATTTGCAATAAATCTTGATACAGTTGGTAATATGCCTTGTAACCCAAGCATTGGCGGAACGGGAAAGGGTATACTTGTCCGTGAAATTGATGCTCTTGGCGGTGAAATGGCAAGGGCTGCAGATGCAACCTTCTTACAGTCAAAAATGCTTAACAGAGGTAAAGGTCCTGCTGTTTATTCATTAAGAGTACAGAGTGACAGAAGAAAGTATCAGGCATATATGAAGCAGGTTGTTGAAACCACAGAAAACCTCCATGTTAAGCAGGCAGAGGTTGTTTCAATCGGCTTTGAGGATAAAAAAGTAAAATCTGTTGAAACTCACACAGGTGCAGTTTATGATGTAAAGGCAGTTGTTATTGCAACCGGTACATTCTTAAAGGGAAGAATTATAATCGGTGATGTAAATTATGAAAGTGGTCCTGACGGACTTTTTCCTGCAAGAGAATTAACTAAATGTCTTGTGGAGCAGGGCATAAAAATAATGAGATTCAAAACAGGAACACCTGCCCGTGTACTGTCATCTTCTATTGATTACAGCAAAATGGAAGAACAGGGCGGTGACGAAGATATTGTTCCATTCTCATTTGAAACAGAAAATGTCGGTGAAAATGTTGCTAAATGTTATATGACCTATACGAATCTTGAAACTCATAAAGTTATTATGGACAACATTCACCGTTCACCTTTATACAGCGGTGTTATCGAAGGTGTCGGCCCAAGATACTGTCCTTCAATTGAAGACAAGGTAATGAGATTTAAGGATAAAGAAAGACATCAGCTTTTCATTGAACCAATGGGACTTGATACAGAAGAAATGTATGTTCAGGGAATGTCATCAAGCCTTCCTGAGGATGTGCAGATAAAAATGCTCAGAACTATACCAGGACTTGAAAATGTTGAAATGACAAGAACTGCATATGCCATTGAATATGACTGTATAGATGCAACACAGCTTCGTCCTACTCTTGAATTTAAAGAAATTTCAGGACTTTATGGTGCAGGACAGTTTAACGGCAGTTCAGGATATGAAGAAGCGGCAGGTCAGGGACTTGTGGCAGGTATAAATGCGGCTCTTAAAATTAAAGGCGAAGAAGAGCTTATTTTAGAGAGAAGTTCTTCATACATAGGAACTTTAATAGATGACCTTGTTATAAAAGGCACAAAAGAACCATACAGAATGATGACCTCACGTTCAGAATATCGTCTTATTCTAAGACAGGATAACGCAGATGTAAGACTTATGCCGATAGGCTATAAAATCGGACTTCTTCCAAAAGAAAGATATGAAAAAATGCTTAACGAGGAAGAAATGGTTAAGGCGGAAATTGAAAGACTTGAAGCCACATGGATTTCTCCTGATGATAAGCTTAATTCAATTCTTGAAAATGCAGGTTCAACAAAGGTTAAGTCAGGTGCCAATATGGCAGAGCTTGTAAAACGCCCTGAGCTTAACTATGAAATCCTTAATGAGGTTGATAAAGGAAGACCTGAGCTTTCAAAGAAAATTAAAGAGCAGGTTGAAATCAGACTTAAATACGATGGCTATATCAAAAGACAACTTGCACAGGTAGAAAGCTTTAAGAAAATGGAAAACAAAAAGCTTCCAAAGGATATAGACTACACACAGATAAACGGACTCCGTTTAGAAGCAAGACAAAAATTAAATGATATAAGACCACTCTCTGTTGGACAGGCATCAAGAATAACAGGTGTTTCTCCTGCAGATATAGCAGTGCTGGTTGTTTATATGGAACAGTATGGACGAAATAAAAAAGGTGAATTATGAAACAAATCTTAAAAGAAGGCTTTGAAAAACTTAATATAGAGGTTTCAGAAAAACAGATTGATATGCTTGTTAAGTATGGAGAACTGCTTGTTGAATGGAATGAGAAAATCAACTTAACTGCCATAACAGAGGAAAGAGATATTGCTATCAAGCATTTCCTTGATTGTGCAACCTGTTTAAATGCAGTTGATTTAAAAGGCAAGGTTATAGACGTGGGAACAGGTGCAGGATTTCCGGGAATTGTACTTAAAATCTTAAAGCCTGAAATAGAGCTTTATCTTTTAGACTCTTTAAACAAAAGACTTCTGTTTTTAGATGCAGTTATAAAAGAGCTTGGACTTGAAAATGTTACACTTATCCACGCAAGAGCAGAAGATGGAGGAAGAGATAAAAAACTTCGTGAAAAATTTGATTTCTCTGTTTCAAGGGCGGTTGCAAACCTTGCAACACTTTCAGAATACTGTCTGCCTTTCTTGAAAGATAACGGATGCTTTGTTGCTATGAAAGGTCCTGATGCAGAAAACGAAGTAAATGATGCAAAAGGGGCTATCAAAAAGCTTTCGTCAGAGCTTGTTGAAATTAAAAAAGCGGAAATTCCGTTTACAGACTTAAAGCATTGCATAGTTTTAATCAAAAAATTACGACAAATACCATCGGCATATCCGAGAAAAGCGGGTAAACCGTCAAAAGAACCGTTGAAATAACGGTTCTTTTGTTATTTATTGCGATTTGTTTTTATTTCCAAAATACCCAATATATAGTATAATTATTTCCGAAATAAAACTATATATGGAGGTAATGAAATGAATACAGACGAAAAAGTAAAATGTGTGGTTGAAATACCCATAGATAAAATAACTGTAAATCCCTATCAGCCAAGAAAGAATTTTGAAAGAAATGCGTTAAATGAACTTGCACAGAGTATAAAGGAATATGGAGTAATCCAACCCATAACTGTAAGAAATAACCTTATTGGCGGATACGAGCTTATTTACGGTGAAAGAAGACTACGAGCATCAAAACTTGCAGAAAAAACAGAAATCCCCTGCATCATAATAGATGCAGACGAAAATGAGTCTGCAATAATTGCTATGCTTGAGAATGTTCAAAGAGCAGACCTTACATTTCTTGAAGAAGCAGATGCAATTAACCATCTTTTGAACGAACACAAATTTACACAAGAGGAGTTAGCTAAAAAGCTTGGAAAAAGTCAGTCCGCTATTGCCAATAAGATAAGACTTTTAAAGCTTTCTCCTGAAATAAAAAATATGATAATAAGGAATAATCTCACTGAAAGACATGCAAGAGCAATACTTCGTTTGCCTATTGATGAATTAAGGGTGAAGGCTCTGAAAAATATATGTACATACAACTACAATGTTCAGCAAACCGACGAGCTTGTTGACAGAATGCTTGAAAGAATAAGAGGGGAGGATAAAACTCCAAAAGGTAAAATCAAAGGTGTTGTGCAATTAAGAACATTTATTAATACTATAAATAAGGCGGTGGATGTTGTTAAAAAAGCAGGTGTTGAAATAGAAACACAAAAAGAAGAAAAGGACAGCTTTGTTGAATATGTAATCAAAATCCCCAAGCTTGGTCAAGGTAAAGAATTAACTATTGAATAAATTCCCTTTTTTTGCTATAATAAATCATTATAGCGAAAGGATAAGAATATGAGAAAGTTTTTATTTATACTTACTGTTATAATTCTTTTGACAGTGCCATACCTGTCAGGTAGCGGATACAAAGAAGAAACTTTTTTTTCTATGGATACGGTTATAACGCTTAAAATAGATGGCGACAAGAAATTGCTTGAAAAAGCTAAAAATAAAATAATCGAAATACACAATACATATAACGCATACGGCGAGAATTCAGAAATCTCATTATTAAACACAAAAAAAGAAATCAATCCTGAAAATAATGAAATCTATGAAAAATCAAAAGAGCTTTTTTATTCAACAAACGGATATTTTGATCCTACTGTAAAACCGTTGACAGACCTGTGGAATATAAACGGTGAAAATCCAAAAGTGCCGTCTGCGAAAACTGTGTCAGAAACTCTTGAAATGGTAAACGGAGAAAATCTTATTGTTCAGGATAGTGTAATACTGAAAAACAATGCATCCATAGACCTTGGTGGCATAGCGAAGGGGTATGCAACAGACAAAGTTGTTGAATTGCTGAAAAAAGAAGGTGCAGAAAAGTTCGTTCTTAATCTTGGAGGAAATATATATGCCTACTCTCCTGAAAAGGCGGTAAGCATTGGTATTCAAGAGCCTTTTGCTCAAAGAGGACAAATTCTGTTTACCGTTAAAATAAATGACGGTGCAGTTGTTTCCTCAGGAACGTATGAAAGATATTTTGAAGAAAATGACAACATATACCATCATATCTTCGATACCAAAACAGGCTATCCGTCAAAGTCAGGAATAAGTCAGGTTACAATAATTGGCAAAGACTCTGCAATGTGTGATGCTTTTTCAACTGCAATCCTTGCGGGTGGGGAAGAACTTGCACTGAAGCTTAAAGAAAATTACGATTTTGAATACATAATTTTACAGGGAAAGATGTTGATAAAATCCAAAGATGTGGAAATTATTGGGTTAAATGATGAATATAGGGTTAAATAGAAGAAAATCATCTAATAATGGCTTTACAAATCGAAAAAAGAGTGATATAATATCAAAGGTATGGTTTAATTATTATTAAATTAAATATAAATTTTGAAAGGGGTTTATTAAAACATGGCAATTAAAAGAAGAAAAGTTTCCATGGACGGTAATACAGCTGCTGCTCACGTAAGCTATGCGTTTACAGAAGTTGCTGCTATTTACCCTATCACACCTTCCAGCCCAATGGCTGAAGTAACAGACACATGGTCTGCAACAGACAAAAACATTTTTGGCGAACCTGCTAAAAACATCTTTGGCGAAAACGTTAAGATGGTAGAAATGCAGTCTGAAGGCGGTGCTGCTGGTGCAGTACACGGTTCACTCGCTGCAGGTGCTTTAACAACAACTTATACAGCATCACAGGGTCTTCTCCTTATGATTCCTAATATGTATAAGATTGCTGGTGAATTACTTCCAAATGTTATTCACGTATCAGCTCGTTGCGTAGCTTCACACGCACTCAACATTTTCGGCGATCACTCAGACGTATACGCTTGTCGTCAGACAGGTTATGCTATGATGGCTGAAACAAATCAGCAGGAAATTATGGACCTTGGTGCAGTTGCGCACTTAGCAACAATCAAAGGCCGTGTTCCATTCTTAAACTTCTTCGATGGTTTCAGAACTTCACACGAAATTCAGAAAACCGTAGCTTGGGATCTTGAAGACTTAAAAGAAATGGTAGATATGGATGCAGTTAAAGCATTCAGAGCAAGAGCTATCAACCCTGAACATCCTGTTCTTCGTGGTTCAGCTGAAAACGGAGATATTTTCTTCCAGCACAGAGAAGCTTGTAACCCATATTACGATGCACTTCCTGCAATCGTTGAAGAATATATGGACAAGGTTAATGCTAAACTTGGTACAAACTACAAACTCTTTAACTACTACGGTGCAGAAGATGCAGACAGAGTTATCATTGCTATGGGTTCTGTTTGTGACGTTGCTGAAGAAGTTATTGACTATATGAACGCTCACGGCGAAAAAGTTGGTCTTATCAAAGTTAGACTTTACAGACCTTTCGTTCCAGAAAAATTAATCGAAGCAATCCCTGCTACATGTAAGAAGATTGCTGTTCTTGACAGAACAAAAGAACCTGGTTCACTTGGCGAACCTTTATACCTCGATGTTGTTACAGCTCTTGCTACAATGGGCAAAAACGACATCAAAGTTGTTGGCGGACGTTATGGTCTTGGTTCAAAAGACACACCTCCATCAAGCATCTTTGCTGTATATGACAATCTCGCTATGCCTCAGCCAAAGAATCAGTTCACAATGGGTATCGTTGATGACTTAACAGGTCGTTCACTCGAAGAAAAAGTTTGTCCTGATACAGCTGCAGAAGGCACAATCTCTTGCAAATTCTGGGGTCTTGGCGGTGACGGTACTGTTGGTGCTAACTAGAACTCTATCAAAATTATCGGTGACCAC
>JAZSLZ010000047.1:0-24602 GCA_045535635.1 Clostridia bacterium | reverse complement strand
CTTCATTTTCGCTTCTTTTTACCTTATCAACTTCAACTGCCTGTTCTTCAATAGACATATTTTTGTGGATAATACCAATACCACCTTCTCTAGCCATAGCAAAAGCCATAGGAGCCTCGGTAACAGTATCCATAGCGGCTGTCATAAGCGGTACATTCAATCTGATTTTTTTAGTTAAATTTGTGCTTAAATCTACCTGATGAGGTAACACCTCTGATTTTTGCGGTATTAATAGCACATCGTCAAAAGTTATGCCTTCTTTATCAAACTTTCCCATAACGGACCTCCTGTAAATATTTCTATAATTATACTACTTTTATTTCTTTAAGTCAATACTTATTCTTCTTTTTTCTCTCTGGTCATAAGAGCTTTTACCGCCTCGTGTGCAGACATTTTCTTACAGAGAACTTTATAGGCTGTTTCAACGATAGGCATTTCAATGTTATACTTCTTTGAAAGCTCATAAGTAGAAACACAACTCTTCACGCCTTCAACAACCATACCTACTTCTTCAACTGCTTCATCTTTTGTTTTCCCCTGACCGATAAGTATGCCACATCTTCTGTTTCTTGAATGCATACTTGTGCAGGTAACAATCAAGTCACCCATACCTGTAAGCCCTGCAAAGGTTTCTGCATCACCGCCCATTGCAAGACCAAGTCTTGTGATTTCTTTCATACCTCTGGTCATAAGTGCAGCTTTTGTATTATCACCAAAACCGCATCCGTCACTTATTCCTGCACAAAGTGCTATAACGTTTTTAATAGCACCTGCAACCTCAACACCTGCAACATCTGTGTTTGTATAAACTCTGAAATTCTCGTTCATAAAAGCATCCTGAACAAGCTTTGAATATTCTTCGTTTTCACAAGCAGCAACTATGGTGGTTGGTATTTCTCTTGCGACCTCTTCTGCGTGGGTTGGACCTGATAAAACAACTACTTTATCTGTGTTTAATTCATTTCTTATAACCGTTGAAAGTCTTTCATTGTTTTCTTCATCAAAACCCTTTGCAACATTAACAATCAACGGAATATTATCATATTTTCTAAGACTTTGTGCAGTTTTTTTCACAATGTGTGATGGAACTGCAATAACAAGCATATCCGCACCTTTAACCGCTTCATCAAGGTTTGATGTTAAGATTATGCTTTCTTTAATCTTAACACCTTTAAGGAGCTTATTTTCTCTTGTTTCTTTAAGTGCATTTATTTCCTCTTCAAAGAAAGACCAAAGTACTGTGTTATGTCCGTTTCTGTCCAGAACCATTGCAAGAGCAGTACCCCATCCGCCTGAACCTAAAACCGTTATTTTCATTTATTTCTCCTTTTTAAATGAATTCTCTTCGCCTTTTATTAATCTTTTTATATTTTCTCTGTGTGCGAAAATAACTATAACAGTTATAATGGCTGTCATAATTACATTTATACAGCCTTCTCCGCTTCCAAGGAAGAAAATTGCAAAAGGCAAAACAACAAAGCTTATGATTGTGCTTATTGAAACAACACCTGTTGTTTTTATAAGAATAAGATGAAGAGCCCCAACAATAAGTGCACACCATATATTAATAATTGCCAATGCACCGTAGGTTGTTGAAACACCTTTTCCACCCTTGAAGCCGTGATAAAGCGGATAAATGTGACCAAGTATTACGAAAATACCTGCAAGTGCTACATAGTCATCTCCTGCTATAAGCTTTGCCACAAGACAGGAAATTACGCCTTTTAAAAAATCGAGTAAAAACACTATTACACCGTATTTTTTACCAAGTGCACGAACCGTATTTGTTGCACCTGCATTTCCTGAGCCTACTTTTTTAACATCTATTCCCTTTGCACCGCAAATTAAAATTGCATTATTTATACTGCCTATGAGATATGCAATAACAACTGCAATAATTCCCCAAACATTAATCATCTTTTTTATTTCCTTTCGTTGGATAAAGGTCGTCCTTTTCTCCTTTTTCTCTTACTATGAATTTAAGAGGTGTTGCGTCAAGGCCAAAAGCTTCCCTCACCTGATTTTCAAGGTATCTGATATATGAATAATGGGCCAGTTCTTTATCATTAACAAATACAACAAATGCAGGTGGCTTTGTTCCAACCTGAGTCATATAATAAATCTTAAGTCGTCTGCCTTTGTCTGATGGTGGCTGAACACGAAGTATTGCCTGATTTAAAACATCATTTAATACGCCTGTTTTAACTCTTGTGCAGTTCTGCTGATAAGCGTAATCAATTTTTTCAAACAAGGTTTCCAGTCTTGAGCCTGTTTTGGCAGAGATAAAAACAATAGGTGCATACATCATAAAGTTAAAGCCTTCCAAAACCTTATCTTTATAATTTTTCATTGTGTTTGTTTCTTTTTCAACAATATCCCATTTGTTTACTGCCACAACAAGGGCTTTACCCTGATCATGAGCATAACCTGCAATTTTTGTATCTTGTTCTGTTACGCCCTCATTTGCATCAATAAGCATAACAACAACATCAGATCGGTCAACTGCAAGAAGACTTCTTACTGCACTGTAGCGTTCAATGTTTTCGTCTATCTTACCTCTTTTTCTTAAACCTGCAGTATCAGTAAATACATACTTTTTGTCATTCTTTTCAAACATTACATCAATGGCGTCTCTTGTTGTACCAGGAATGTCTGAAACAATAACTCTTTCCTGCCCTAAAATCTTATTTACAAGAGATGATTTACCTGCATTAGGTTTTCCTACTATTGCAACTCTTGTAACGCCTTCTTCTTCCTCTGTTTCTGCGCCTTCAGGGAAGTTTTCAACAACTGCATCCAAAAGCTCACCAAATCCAAGCTGATTTACTGCAGAAACAGGAAGCGGTTCACCAAGTCCTAAATTATAAAATTCATAAAGCTCCATTGGTGTTTCGCCAACATTATCAGATTTATTGCAAACCAAAACTATTGGCTTTCCTGATTTCTGAAGCATTGCCGCAACATCGTGGTCTGCCGCAGTAAGACCTGCTCTTATATCCACAACGAACATAATAACATCTGCAGTTTCTATTGCAATTTCCGCCTGTTTTTTCATCTGTGAAAGAATAATATCATCAGACTTCGGTTCAATACCGCCTGTATCAATAAGAGTGAATTTATGATTAAGCCATGTGCAGTCTGCATAAATTCTGTCTCTTGTAACGCCTGGTGTGTCTTCAACGATTGACACTCTCTGCCCTATTAACTTATTAAATAAATGAGATTTACCAACATTTGGTCTTCCCACTATCGCAACAACAGGTTTCATATTATCCTTCCTTTCCGTCTGTAAGCTTTACAGCAAGGTCATATCCATCTGAAACCACTCTTACTTTAACGCCAAGTTGTTCTGAAAGTTCACTTACTGTAACATCGTCTAAGAAAATTTCGGTATCTGCACGAAGCATATTTTCTGAAATCAAAAGCTCATCGCCAAGGTCTTTGTCTTTAAGCTGATTTATTATATCTCTGCCAGTTAAAAGTCCTGAAACGGTAATGCTTTCACCGAAGAATTCGTTTTTAATTGCGTAAACAGTTACATCTGCGCCCTTAATTTCATCGGCAAGTTCTTTCATAATATCTTCGCTTATTGTTCCTGTGACAATACCGACTTTCTTATATTTTACTTCTTTTATTTCTTTTAATGCCTCATAAAATTCTTCTTTAAAAAGAGAAGCCATTCCAACACCATTTTCAAGTTGCGGATAATCCTCATAGCTTTCGGCATAAGGAAGTTCAACCTCCCCTTTTATATAAAATTCATCTGCCAAATACACCATTCTGCTATTGTATTTTTGGATAAATTCTTCCTGCCATTTATTTACCTGATTAATTATTTCTCTGCAATCTTCTTTGTTAAATGGTTCAAGCTTGTAAAGACCATCTCTGTGCTTTGTCATACCAAGAGGAACAATGCATATGCTTGAAACATTCGGGAAAAACTTTTCAAGGTCTTTTATTGTGTTGTCAAGGTTTTCCTTATCGTTTATCCCTTTGCACAAAACTATCTGACAGTTCATTTCAATTCCTGCATCAGAAAGCTTTTCCATCTGGCATAAAAGCTTACCTGCTTTTTTATTTCCAAGCATAAAACTTCTGAGTTCAGGGTCAGTACAATGAACAGAAATATTAACAGGAGAAATATGAATATATATCATATCCTCAAGCTCTTTATCAGAAATATTTGTCATTGTTATATAGTTCCCGTGCAAAAATGAAAGCCTTGTGTCGTCATCTTTAAAATAAAGACTTTCTCTCATTCCGCAAGGCAACTGGTCAATAAAGCAGAAAATACACTTATTGGCGCAGCTTTTCGCCTTGCTCATAAGTGGATTTTCAAATTCTACTCCAAGGTCTTCACCAAAATCGTTTTCAACCTCGTAAATTTCAATACTGCCATCTGTTTTTTTTACTGTTATTTCGTAAGTTTCGTCAGCAGTCATATATCTGAATACTAAAATATCGTTAACCTTTCTGCCGTTAACTTCAAGTATTTCATCGCCGCACTCAAGGCCAAGCTCTTCGGCGATAGAATCTTTATCTACACAAACAATTTTTGCCATACTTTCCACCTTAATATTTAATCCATTATATTATCCTATAAAACTGAAGAATTGTCAAGTTGTCATTGATAATACACGCTGTCCACATCAAAAAAGGTTTCGTTTATGTATTCTTTTTTAGTTCGCATATTATATCGGTCAAGATTAAATCTTTCAGAAATAAGAACGCCCTCTGCCGTAAAATATGTTCTCATAGCAGGACTTACAGGACAGAAGTACACATATCCCATATTTTTAAGATATGAAAGTCTTTCATCCCCTTCTTCAAGATGATAACCAAAAGGCGAAATGTAAATATCAGGCTGAAGAACAGCATCATAAATTCTTTCCTTAAAACGGTTTGTATCATAATGTAAATCTTCGTTTGATACCTCTCCGTCTCTGAAATAATCGTTATGGGTGTAACTGTGACAGGCAATTAACCAACCTGTATTTTTCAAAGCTTTTGCAACCTGCATAGCTTTTTCTTTAAGCTCTTCTTTATGTTCTTCGTCTTGAATAAAGTTATAACCAAAAGCTCCTTCGTAGCCTGTTACAGCAACTACACCTTTTGCTCCTTTATATGAAAAATCAGGATGCTCCTTTACAAACTTGTCCAGTATTGGCATAACATCGCCGTTATATGTAATTTCATATTCGCCATTAAGATTTTTAACCTCTGTTGCAACCTTGCCGTTTTCATCTACAACAAGTCTGTCTGCAAAACCGTCATTTTCCATATATTCATAATAATTAACATCGTCTATAGATATAATAAGAGGTTTTTTACCCTCAGGAAGCATAAGTTTCTCATCTTTTTTTATATCTGTTAAATTAATTAATATAAAATCTCTTTCGTAAAGTTGTGGAAGCATACCCTCAAATTCAGAAACGGTTGTCATCCACATATCATATCCCTCGTGCATATAATCACCATCAAAGGCAAGAGAAGGATAAACCACAAGGCTATGGAAAAACACATGATAAACAGTTCCGTTATACTCTTTAAGCTTTGCCTTTTCTGAGTTTATTTTTTCTTTTATTTCCGCAGTTTTTTCTTCAGAGTAGCCTGAATTTTCAATCAACTGCATAGCTTCTTCAAAATAATACCCCTTAACAAGATTCTCTGCCTGTGCAATAATTTCAGGCAACATATTATTTTTCATTGCGTACTTCCTTGCGCCCGAAAAGCTTATAAGAGCAATGCAAACAACTGCAGCAGCTATAATTATTGAATTATTTTTTAAATTTTTCCTCATTTCAGTTCTCCTTAAATAACATATATACCTTTTCTGTTCAGGACTGAATTTTACACATAATCTTTAAGTCACAGGGTTTGATATTCATCGAAAATCACGGTTTTCGGATAAACATATTTAAAACCAAGGATATAAATGTTAAAGACAGAAGCATTATAAATGTAGTTGTGTATCCTCCTGTAGCCTCTAAAACCTTGTTTGATAATGTAGCAATTAAAGAACCTGCCATAACAGTAAAGGTCATATATGCCACATTCCCTGAAAAATGCTTCATTCCATAAAATGATGATGTAAATGCTGCAGTAATTGTTGGACATGCACCATAAGACATTCCTGTAAGACATAACCCAACAATACAAAGAGCAAGAGAATTAATAGCTACTGCAAGTAGAATAACACCTGCAGCACAAATAGTGATAATATTTGCACAAAGCATAGTTTTGCGTCTGCCAACTGCATCAAAAACTGCACCTGTAATAATTCTTCCAAGTCCATTACATACAGAAAGAACTCCAACAAGTGAAACAGCAAGTTTTTCTGGGGCATTTACTGAAAGCGCAAGGTCTTTCGCAAAGCTTATAACAGAGCTACCCACCGCTGCAAGGAATGATATGCAGATAAACGCCATCCAAAATGATGGTCTTAAAAGCATCTGTTTTGATGTGTATTGCTCCTGCTGGTTATGTTCTTCTGTCTTTTTCTCAGTTACATCTGCTTTTTTTAATAAAAACGCACTAAGAAAAAGAACTGAAAATATAGCTACGCCAATCACAATGTAAGCCAAACGCCATCCAATTGTGCTTTTAAACATTGCATCTGCAAGGTTGCCAAGAACTAAAGCCGATGCACCAAACCCCATCATAAGACATCCAGAGCAAAGACCCTTTTTATCTGGAAACCAAGCACTTACTGTTGCTACAACCACATTATATGCAATACCAATACCAAGTCCTGCAAGAACTCCATAAGTTATATAGAGCATCCACACGTCTGCATTATGTAAAAGAGCTGTAAAAATAAAACCAAGTGCGGATAAAACACCTGCAGTAATTATTGCAACCTTGTGTCCTGCTTTTTTTGAAATCTGTGCACCAAGCAAACCACCTATACAGAAAAATGTCATAGCAAGAGTAAAATTAAGTGCAAGTTCTGAAGCTCCCCAACCGAATTCAGTTAAAAGCGGTGCCTTTAAAATGGACCAGGCATACAAAACACCTGCAAACAACATAGCAACAACGCCAATAATCATATAAAACCAACGAATATTATTTTTCATTTTGTCCTCCTGATGTGTTATAACAAAGTTTATTTTTAAGTATTGAAATCTCTGCTCTGTCTGTTTTGATAATTTCACCATCTGAGCAGATGCCACTTATATTTTCAATAGTTGCTTTTACGCATTTTTTATAAATTAGATATTTCTTAAATTTTTCTGCAATTTTTCCGTCTTTAAAATGTTTCCCTGCTCTGTATGCCAAAATAAGCTTTAAAAGAGTAAGCTTTGAAACCTTTTTTATAACAACAAGGTCTATTACTCCGTCTGTAAGACTTGCAAGTGGTGCGGCATTAAATCCACCACCATAAAAGCTTCCGTTTGCAAAAAGAGCCAGGGAGTATTCTTCGTTACTGAAATTTTCAATTTTGCCTGAAATATCCTCAACAGTTATTTTCCACTTTTCGCCTATGTGCTTAAAAAGAACTGAAACAACTCCTAAAATATATGCAAAAGAGCCTTTTACAAAAGGTATTTTCTTTGCTTTTTCCATTTCTTCAACAACTCTCAAATCAAGACCTGTATTAAGTGAATTTATGCAGTATGAATTATTGAATTTAATAACATCAATTTTTGTATTTTCTTCTGCAGAGCGCACAAAATCATTTCCTGTTCCTTTAGGCACAACAGAAAACAAGCATCTTTCCTCTGCCTTAGCTTTTATTATGCCGTTTACAACCTCACTTATTGTTCCGTCTCCGCCGTGAACAATAAAATGAGCATTTTCTTTTTCGCAAATATTTTTTACAAAAACTTCGGCATCACCTATAGATTTTGTGATATAAATTTCTCCCTCTAAATTTTCAGGTATTCTTTTGTCTTTACCTGCTGCAGGGTTGAAAATGTGTACTTTTTTCATATCAATCACCACTTTAATATTAACAGATTTTTCGATAATCGTCAACAAATTTCGACTTGACATCTTCTTCTAACTTTGATATACTTTAATCAGTTAAATAAATGCTTTTTGTAACTGACGGATTTGCGGAGTACCGCAAGGGAGCAAAGAGCTGAATAAGCCGACCGTCTGGGCATATCAGTATAGCTGATATGCCCTTTTTTAGACTTTGCGGAGGGCGTATCAAAAGAAAGGATTGTTGATTATGAGTATTTACGCAAAAAAAACAGTAAAAGAAGCCGTATTTGGTAACACTTATGTTGGCAGAGGTATTATCCTCGGCAAAAGTGAAGACGGTGAAAACGCAGTTTCTGCTTACTTCATTATGGGAAGATCTGAAAATAGCAGAAACAGAATTTTCAAAGAAGAGGGTGAAGCAGTTACAATTTATCCTTATGACGCAAGTAAGGTTGAAGATCCTTCACTTATCATCTACTCGCCTATCAGAAAAATTGATAACAAATTAATCGTAACTAACGGCGATCAGACAGATACAGTTTATGATTTTGTTAAAGACGGCAAATCATTTGAAGCAGCACTTGAGACAAGAGAATTTGAGCCTGATGCTCCTAACTTCACACCAAGAATCAGCGGTATGATTACTTTCGCAGAAAATGATTTCACATACAAAATGAGCATTTTAAAGAGCATTGACGAAGTTGGATCTAGCTGTGCAAGACACACATTCACATATCCATCAATCGCAGGTCTTGGTCATTTTATTCACACATACAACCACGACGGTAACCCAATTCCTACATTTACAGGTGAACCTGAAAGAGTTGTTATTCCAAACGACATTAAAGCTTTTGCTGACGAAATCTGGAACAATCTTGATGAAAATAACAAAATTTCACTTTATGTTCGTTATACAAACCTTAAAAATGGCGAAACTAAAAATGTTCTTATAAACAAATATTGCTAAAGGAGAAAGAAAATGAAAGAATTTGAACTTAAATATGGTTGCAATCCTAACCAGAAGCCATCTAAAATTTATATGGCAAACGGCAGCGAACTTCCAATCGAAATTTTAAACGGCAGACCTGGTTTTATTAACTTTTTAGATGCATTCAACAGTTGGCAGCTTGTTGCAGAAATCAAAAAAGCTTTAAATATGCCTTGTGCAACAAGCTTTAAGCATGTTAGCCCAACATCTGCGGCAGTTGGAATTAAAATGAGCGACGAGCTTAAAAAAGCTTGTTTTGTTGACGATATTGAAGGTCTTGACGAATCACCACTTGCTACCGCTTATGCAAGAGCAAGAGGTACAGACAGAATGAGCTCATTCGGCGACTGGATTGCTCTTTCTGACAAGTGCGATGTTACAACTGCAAAGCTTATCGCAAGAGAAGTTTCTGACGGCGTTATCGCTCCTGACTACGAACCTGAAGCTCTTGAGATCTTAAAAGGCAAAAGAAAAGGCACATACAATGTTGTTAAAATTGATCCAAACTATATCCCTGATGAACAGGAAACAAAACAGGTTTTCGGTATCACATTTGAGCAGGGCAGAAACAACTTTAAAATTGATGAAGAATTACTCGCCAACATTGTAACAGATAAAAAAGAATTTACAGAAGAAGCTAAAAGAGATTTAATCATTGCATTAATCACTCTTAAATACACACAGTCTAACTCAGTTTGCTACGCAGTTGACGGTCAGGCTATCGGTGTTGGCGCAGGTCAGCAGTCAAGAATTCACTGCACAAGACTTGCAGGTGGTAAAGCAGACCTCTGGCATTTAAGACAGCACGAAAAAGTATTAAATCTTCCATTCCTTGACACAGTTAAAAGACCTGACAGAGATAATGCTATTGATGTTTATCTTTCAGAAGACTGCGATGATGTTTTAGCAGATGGAAAATGGCAGAACCTTTTCTCAAAACAGCCAGAGCCTTTCACAAGAAAAGAACAGAGAGAATATCTCTCAACACTTTCAGGTGTTTCTGTTGCATCAGACGCTTTCTTCCCATTCAGCGATAACATTGACAGAGCTAAAAAGAGCGGTGTATCATTTATTGCACAGCCTGGTGGTTCTATCAGAGATGATATTGTTATTGATGCTTGTAACGAATACGGCATTACAATGGCATTCACAGGAATGAGATTATTCCACCACTAATTCACAAAGAGGGATTAAGTTATGAAAACAGATATTGAAATTGCACAGAGTGCAAAAATGAGTCACATAACCGAAATTGCAAAAACTGCAGGTATTGACCTTAAATATGTTGAGCAATACGGTAACTACAAAGCAAAGCTTGACCTTTCTATATTAAACGAAGTAAAAAAAGAAAACGGCAAACTTATTTTAGTTACCGCTATCACCCCTACCCCTGCAGGTGAAGGTAAAACAACCACAACTATAGGTCTTGCAGACGGTATGAAAAAAATCGGCAAGAATGTTATGGTTGCACTTCGTGAGCCATCACTTGGACCTGTTTTTGGTGTTAAAGGCGGTGCAGCAGGTGGCGGTTATGCGCAGGTTGTTCCTATGGAAGATATTAACCTTCACTTTACAGGCGACTTCCACGCAATCGGTGCGGCAAACAATCTTCTTGCAGCTATGCTTGACAATCATATTCATCAGGGCAATGCTCTTGGAATTGATACGAGAAAAATCATCTGGAAAAGATGCGTTGATATGAACGACAGACAGCTTCGCAGTATTATTAACGGTCTTGGCGGTAAAGCGCACGGTGTTCCAAGAGAAGACGGATACGACATTACTGTTGCATCTGAAATTATGGCTATTTTCTGTCTTTCAAATTCAATTGCAGATTTAAAAGAAAGACTTTCAAAAATCATTGTTGCATATACCTTTGACAACAAACCTGTTACTGCAGGTGATTTAAACGCAGCCGGTGCTATGTGCGCACTTTTAAAGGACGCATTAAAGCCTAACCTTGTTCAGACACTTGAGGGTACTCCTGCACTTGTTCATGGTGGACCTTTTGCAAACATTGCGCACGGTTGTAACAGTGTTCTTGCAACTAAACTTGCATTAAAGCTTGGTGATTACACAGTTACAGAAGCAGGTTTTGGTGCAGACCTTGGTGCTGAAAAGTTCCTTGACATTAAATGCAGATATGCAGGTCTTACACCATCTGCAGTTGTTATGGTTGCAACTATACGTGCTCTTAAAATGCATGGAGGTCTTGCAAAAACAGAACTTGGCTCTGAAAACCTAGAAGCACTTGAAAAAGGTCTTCCAAATCTTTTAAGACATCTTTCAAACATCACAAATGTTTATAAACTCCCTTGTGTTGTTGCAGTTAACAAATTTCCAACAGATACAGATAAAGAGATTGAGCTTCTTATCAGCAAGTGCAAAGAAATGGGAATTAATGTTGTTCTTTCAGACGTATGGGCAAAAGGCGGAGAAGGCGGAGTTGAACTTGCAAAAGAAGTTGTTCGTCTTTGCGAAGAAGAAAACAATTTCACTTTCAGCTATAACACCGAAGATTCAATCGAACAGAAGCTTCACGATATTGTTACAAAGATTTATGGTGGCGATGGCGTAGCCTTCACTCCAAATGCTAAAAAGCAGATTGAAGATTTAAAAGCAATCGGCTGTGACAAACTTCCTGTTTGTGTTGCAAAAACACAGTACAGTTTTTCAGACGATATGACAAAGCTTGGTGCACCTGAAGGCTTCACAGTAACTGTAAGAAACCTTAAGGTTTCTGCAGGTGCAGGTTTTATAGTTGCACTTACAGGCGATATTATGACAATGCCGGGACTTCCAAAAGTTCCTGCGGCAGAAAAAATTGATGTTGACGAAAACGGAGTTATAACAGGATTGTTCTAAACCCAATTCACAATGCACAATTCAAAATTCACAATGAATGTAGAAACCGCAAATTGCGGTTTCTTTTTTTATTCGTTGGAAAATTTATCTATATAATTTTAAGTGGTTTCCATTATGCAAAAACAAAGCGGTGTTCCCACCGCTTTGCAACTATTTAATAGTTATTTATGCTCAAGGATTCATACCATTGATTACTACGATATCAACGATTGTCTTTTCAACATATTTGATGAGAACATATGTTGTGATTTTATCACCATCAACACTGTCAACACCTGTGATGTTACCTTCTTTATCCTTTAACTGGATTGTCTTTGTAATATCACCGATTGATGAAAGAACTGGTTTAATCTTTGAAGCTGTAGCATCGATAGCATAAACGTTTGTTACACCGTCAATGTTGATTAAGTTAGCAGCTTCAGCTGTAGCTGAACCAGCGAGACCGATTGTTGAACCGCTCTTGCTAACTACCCAACCTGCAACATAGCAGTAGTCTGAGTTAGCAACTCTGTCAAGACCAGCAACAACTTTAACGTCACCAGTAAGTGTCTTGTCATTGAATTCAGCAACGAATTTAACGTCATCGATATAATCTTTAGCATTTACACCATATTCAAATACAACACCCTTAGCAAAGTTTGCTGTTGAGAGAGATGATGTCTTAGTGCTTTCAGGATCAACGAATAATGTTTTTTCTTCACCATTCTGTAAGAATGTTACAGAAACAACATCATTACCTTCTTCGTCAACTGTGTCTCTTGAACCTGTAACGATTGCAAGTGCAGATTCGTCAGAAACTGAAGCAGCACCTTCTGTTACGATAGCAACATTAGCAATACCGTCAACAATGTCAAGGAATGTAAGTTTGTATTTCTTGTTATCTTTGAACATGTTTGTTGTAGCAACATTGTAATCGTCAATTTCTTCATCTGTAGGAACATAGAATACAACTGTTGAATCATTAACAACATATTTGTCGAATGAGTTTGTTGATGAATCAAATGTCTGAGTTGTTTCAGCGTCCTTATCATCTTTAGCAACGTCAACGAATGCTAAGCCTTCACCCTTAGCTGTCTTTGTAGCAAAGTTGATAGCTGTGATTTTACCTGAAGCGTTAGCTTTGTATGTAACAACTCTTCCAGCAAAATCTAATGTTGTTTTCTTAGCATCGCCAAAGAGTACAGCGATTTTATTATCATAAACTTCTTTAGCAACTGTTGTATCAGCAGCATCGTCAACTCTTACCTTGTCAGCTAATTCATAAGATACGATAGAACCGTCTTTGTTCATAAGTTCGATTTCGTATGCTTTCTCACCGTATGATGTGTAATCACCAGCTCTTGTAATGAAAGCAAGGTTGCCTTTAAGTGTAGCAGCTGTGCCTTCAAAGTGAGCAATTTTACCGAATGCATCGATGTAGAATTTACCTTCTGATCTTGAAGAAATCTTACCGAGTTCTGATGTGTTAGCAAGGTTAGCAATTACATAGTCATTACCTGCTACTGTGATGATAGCATCTCTTCTGTTTTCTGGAGTAGTATCTGTGCCATCTTTTTCTTTAAGTTTACCTTCAACTGCTTCTACAGAACCTTCAACAACGTTTCTTGAAACGATGATTTCCATTTTTCTACCAGCTGTAGCGATAGAAAGAACGTCGAATTCCTGAAGATCAGCAATTTCGATTTCTTCACCGTCTAATTTGATTGAAAGTTCAAAACCTTCATCAGCTTTTTCAATGTAGTCTGATAAATCAATTGAAGCGCCTGCTTTTAAAGCGATTCTTGTGTTTGCTGAGTATACATAGTCAACAACTTTTGTTTCGTATGATGTAACAAATACGAAGTCATATTTGCCGTTACCATCGTTGTCGAGTAATTTAACTGTACCCTGTGCAGGTGCAAAGAATTCACCTAATTCTGTATTTGCCTCAATATCATCAGCGAAGTTTGCAGCAGCTTTATACTGACCGTTAAAGATAAGCTGTGCATCTTCTAATGTGTATGTTGTGTTTGTTGAATCTGTTTCATCATCATAAACGCTATAGTCACCGTTAAGACCTGTAGCTGATGCAACGATTGAAGATTTTTTACCAGGCTTTTCTACGTCTGCAGCAATTTCCTGAATATCTTCTACGTTTTCGATAACAACTTCATAGTTGTTCTTCTTAGCAACAACATATGTTAATACTTCAGGTTCACCTTTTTCGTTTGAACCAACATAAACTTCTGTTGCATAACCAAGTGTTTTAGCAACGTCTGTTCCGTTAACCTGGAGTTCATCTGTTGCATTTGCATTGTTAGCAGCAAAATCAGCAACATCTGTGTTACCTACGAAATATTTGAAACCAGAATCATTTTTACCTGTTCTTGCTGTTGTATCAACAGTATATTTAACGATTTCAGTATCGTTTGTACCTGTTGTGCTTACTAATGAAGAGTTAGCATTTGCACTTACATAACCAACAAGTTTAGCAAAACCGAGTTTTGTACCAAGTAATGTTTTTGTAACGTCTGATGCGTATGTAGCTTTACCTTCGTCATCGTATGTTGAAAGCACCATCATAGGAGCTGTTAATGACTGATAAGCAAGTTTAGCAACAACGCCTCTGTGAGCTGGTTCACCAGCTGAAACAGCAAGACCTTTTGTTACACCCTTATCTGTAGCGATTACGAGGTAACCTGTAGGCCATCCGCCCTGTTTTAAAACATATTCCTGGTTGTAACCAAGAGCAGCAACCATCATTTTAACAGCTTCTTCGTATTTAACCTGATCGTTTGGTCTGAATAAGCCATTACCATCACCTGAAACGATACCCATCTGTGATGCGAGGTTTACGTCACCTGCGAACCAGTCTGATGTAGCAACGTCTGTGTACATTGATGTACCTGCTGCAGCTTTAGCTGCGTCTGAAAGACCCTGTAATCTGTTTACAACAGCAACTACTTCTGCTCTTGTGATAACAGCGTCTGGTTTGAAGCTTCCATCTTCGTAACCGTTAAGGATACCGAGAGCTGAAAGAACTTCTACTGCTTCTGCATATGTGCTGTCTTCAGCAACGTCAGTAAATTTAGCAGCGAAAGCAGCTGAAGATACCATCATTGTGAACACGAGAACTAATGCAAGAATTCTTGTGAGATTTTTCATGAAAATCTTCCTCCTTTAAAAAAATTTATTATTATAAAATAATATACTGTGTTAAGACTTAGGGACAGATACTCCTTTATCATCTTACGGTGAAATTATACAACCGCATTTTTTATTTGTCAATATTATGAATTAATTTGTAACATAATTGTAACTTAACACTATATCTTGTAACAAAAGCCTGGCTTTTGTTACAATGCACAATTCATAATTCACAATTCACAATTATTATTTTTTGAGGTCTTTACTATGCTCATAAGCAATTTAGTTACTTCTTTATTATCATTATATATACTTTCAAATTCTTCCTTATTTAAATATTCTGATTCGTATAGTATTTCAAGCCAGTATTCAGTTTCAGAGGATTCTTTTAAAGCTATATTCATTTTTGAAACAAAATCTGCCTTGCTTTGCCCCCTTTGAGCTTCTCTTGCATTGGCTCCAATGCTCGTTCCGCTTCTGAGTAATTGTTTTGATAAAACATATTCATTTTTATCATTTAAATATTTACATACTTTCACTATTCTTATAGCAAAGCTTTTAGTCTTTTCCAATATTACATTGTTTTCTTTCATAACATCCTCCCAATTATGAATTGTGAATTGCTCTGGCGCTTCCGAGCGGAGTCGAACCGCTGTCGCAGGAGTCGGAGTCCTGAATGTTATCCATTACACCACGGAAGCATATAAATGGAAGAAACCGCATAGCGGTTTCTCTCATTACAATTGTGAATTGTGCATTTTGAATTGTGAATTACTGAAAGTCCTCCGGTCTTTCTCCGTCTGCGAATCTTGAAAGGATTGCTTTAACAATTCTTTCTGATGCGTTACCATCACCATAAGGATTTGCAGCTTTTGCCATTTTTTCGTAGGCTGATTTATCGTCAAGCAAAATTTTCGCTTCCTTTATAATAACATCTTTTTCTACGCCCACAAGTTTTACTGTTCCTGCCGCAACTGCTTCAGGTCTTTCTGTTTCTGTTCTTAAAACAAGTACAGGTTTACCAAGTGCAGGTGCTTCTTCCTGAAGTCCGCCTGAATCTGTCATAACCATATAACATCTGTTCATAAGGTTATGAAGCTCTTGTACTGCAAGTGGTTCGATTAAGTATGTATTGTCAAGGTCTGCAAGATATTTTGTTGCAACCTCTCTTACTGCAGGATTCATATGCATTGGGTAAACAATGTCTGCATCCTTATACTCAAGAGCAAGTTCTCTTAATGCGCAGCAGATATTTTCCAAAGGTTCACCAAGATTTTCTCTTCTGTGTGCAGTAACAAGTATTACTTTTCTGTTTTTGAAATCAAGCTTTCTTAATGTGTCATCTTCAAAAACATAATCTTCTCTTACTGTTGTTTTAAGAGCGTCGATTACTGTGTTACCTGTGATATAAATATCTTCTTCGCTGATGTTTTCTTTTAAGAGATTGTTCTTATTATTAATAGTAGGAGAAAAATGCATATCTGTCATTCTGCCTGTGAGCTGTCTGTTCATTTCTTCAGGGAATGGAGAATATTTATCATAAGTACGAAGCCCTGCTTCAACATGTCCTACTGCTATCATATTATAAAAAGCAGCAAGTGCTCCAACAAAGGTTGTTGATGTATCACCGTGCACTAAAACAATGTCCGGTTTTTCTTTTTTCATTATTTCGTCAAGTCCCTGAAGCGCGTTTGTTACGATACTTACAAGTGTCTGTCTGTCCTTCATAATATTAAGGTCATAGTCAGGCTTAATTTCAAACATTTCAAGAACCTGGTCGAGCATCTGTCTGTGCTGTGCAGTTACTGTGCAGATTGACTGAACGCCTTCCCACTTTTCAAGTTCCTTTACAAGAGGCGCCATTTTGATAGCTTCCGGTCTTGTGCCGAAAATAGTCATTACTTTTACCATTTATTTGTCCTCCTCATCATTGTGATGTGTATTTTTAAATAAGAGTGTTGCTATTACAAATACTATTGCTATTATAAGAAGCATTAAGGCTCTTTCCATTCCAAAGCCTGTTAAAATTACGGCACTTATTCCCAAAAGTGCAGAGATTGCATACATAATGCCAACTGCCTGTTTCTGTGAAAAGCCCATATCAATTAATTTGTGATGGAAATGTCCTCTGTCAGGTTCCATAATTGGCTTATGGTCTCTTACTCTTCTTAATATTGCAACTGTTGTATCAAAAATAGGAAGCGCAAGAACTAAAAGCGGTACTGCAAATGAAATTGCCGCATAGCCTTTGAACATTCCCTCTATTGATATACACGCAAGTGCAAACCCAAGAAATGTTGAACCTGAATCGCCCATAAATATTTTTGCAGGATTAAAGTTGTGAGGAAGAAAGCCAAGGCATCCACCTGCAAGACAAGCTGTAAATACTGCAATATGATATTCCTTTGTTAAAAGTGCAATTATCATAATACAAATAGAAGAAATACTTGCAATTCCTGCCGCAAGGCCATCAAGTCCGTCTATTAAATTAACTGCATTTGTAACACCGCATATCCACAAAACAGTAATTGGTACAGAAAGCCAACTAAGCTCCAGGTATACATTTGGTGAAAAAATGTTAGGGTTTGTGATGGCGTCTATTTTAACTCCGCCAACATATATTACTATTAATGCTGCAACAATCTGAACAAGAAGCTTTACTATAGCCTTTAACGGCTTTCTGTCGTCCAAAATGCCGAGAATTACAATCAGGGTTGATGCTATCATAATTGAAATCATTTCCCTTGTCATAACTGCGAACATTACCATACCAACCATAAAGCCAAAGAAAATAGCTATACCTCCAAGTCTTGGTATTGGTTTTTTGTGCATTCTTCTGCTATCTTTTGGTACATCTATCGCTCCGATTTTATATGCAATTCTTTCAGCAAGTGGTGTTGAAAGAAAAGCCATTAAAAATGCAACAAAAAAAGCGAGGATTAATTTTACAAGTTCGTTCACTTTTGTTTCTCCTTATTATATAATGTAGCCGATTTTTGCGTAAACATCTTTAAGTGTTTTTTCTGCAATTGCTTTTGCAGTTTCTCTTCCATTTTTAAGAACTCTTTCAAGATATGCTTTATCCTGCATTAACTCTGTATATTTTGCCTGAATTGGTTCAAGCTCTGAAATTACCGCTTCCGCTACTGCCTTTTTAAAGTCGCCATAGCCTTTGCCTTCAAATTCCTTTTCAACCTCTTCTGCAGTTTTTCCGGTTGTTGAGCAATAAATTGAAATAAGGTTGTTCATTGCAGCTCTGCCCTCTTCATATTTAACATAACCGAAAGAATCTGTAACTGCTCTTTTGAATTTCTTCATTATAGATGCAGGTTCTTCTAAAAGTGCTATACTGCCCTGAGGTTCTGATTTTGACATTTTTCTTGTTGGATCAGAAAGATCCATAACTCTTGCACCGTGCTTTGCAATATATCCCTCAGGAACCTTAAATGTTTCACCGTAAATGCCATTAAATCTTTCTGCAAGGTCACGGGTAAGCTCCAAATGCTGTCTCTGGTCGTGGCCAACAGGTACTAAGTCTGCATTATAAAGCAAAATATCTGACGCCATCAAAACAGGATATGTAAAAAGTCCTGCATTGATATTATCTGCATGTTTTGAAGATTTGTCTTTAAACTGCGTCATTCTCTGTAGTTCGCCCATATATGTGTAGCAATTAAGTATCCACGCAAGTTGTGAATGTTCTGGAACATGAGACTGTACAAACATTGTACATTTTTCAGGCTCAAGTCCACAGGCAATATACTGCGCAAGTAATGCATAGCATCTTTCCTTAAGCTCTTTTGGATCTTGTCTTACTGTTATTGCGTGTAAATCAACAACAGAGAAAATACATTCATATTCATCAACAAGCTTTGTCCAGTTTTTGAGTGCTCCGAGATAGTTTCCGATTGTGAGAGCACCTGATGGCTGAATTCCGCTGAAAATTCTTTTCTTCATTTTTGTTACTTCCTTTCATAGTATATCAATTTATTGTATCACAAAAGTATAATTTTTACAATAGTAAAAACACAACCGCCGCAAAATTTGCGGCGGTTGATACAATATCTACTGTATTCTTTCTGTTGCGGATGTTATGACCGTATCCATATCTGTAAGTTTTTTAAATCGTATTACATTAAGATTTTCGGAGGACAAGAGGACAGCCCCTGTCTGTATATAACTCTACTTTTAATCTTCATTGTTTAAAAGCCAATTTGAAAGTTCCGTTATCAAAACACCTTCCTGTTGATAATCCTCATGTCTTGTTCTTGCTATAATCATCTTGGGATATGCATCTCTGATTTGCAGTAAAGGACTGATTTCTCTCTCCATCGTTTTTGCATCTGATATATTGTCCGAAACCTGAATATAAATTTTTTCATTTCGCTTTATAGCAACAAAATCAATCTCTTTTTTGTACAGTTTACCAACATATACTTCATATCCCCTGCGTAATAATTCTAAATAAACAATATTCTCGTAAACTCTTCCAAAATCAAGATTTTTTGTTCCGTTTACAGCATAACGAAATGAAGCATCACATATATAGTATTTTTTGTTTGTTTCGAGATATTTTTTACCTTTTAAGTCATATCGTTTTGCCTCGTAGAACATAAATGCATTTTCAAGATACTTAATATATTTATCGACAGTTTTTCTTGTTATTTCACTTTTTCCACGATTTAATGCTTCACACACGTTATTAGGCGAAAGCAGATTACCGATATTGTCCATCATGAATTCCGAAATAGATAAAAATTCAGAACGATTTCTAATTTTATATTTTTTTACCAGGTCACGTTCAAGAATGGTTGTGTAAACATCCTTTATATACTCAAAACGATGTTCGTCGGTTTTATAAAAATACGAGCCGGACATTCCGCCCATGCGCACATATTCATCAAAGGCATCAACCTTATTCTCACAACCGAAATATTCCACATATTCTGCAAATGAAAAAGGGAATACCTTTATTTCCATAACTCTACCGGTAAATAAAGTTGCAAGGTCAGAACTCAACAAAAATGCATTTGAGCCAGTTAAATATATATCGTACTGCCCCTTAGTATGAAGGCTGTTAATTGCAAGTTCAAATTTATCACACAACTGTATCTCATCAATCATAACAACATTATGACAATTCGATTTGAACCTTTCTATAATATACGAATGAAGCTTACGATAATCTAAAAGATAATCATATTCCAATTCCTGCAGATTTGCAGAGATTATATTAACATCTTTTTCTGTTTCCCTAAGATAATCTTCAAACTGTTGCAACAAAACAGATTTGCCACTGCGTCTGATTCCGGTAATTACTTTGATATCCGGAGTACCTGATAAATCAATCAATTCCTTAAGATATTTTTTTCGGATTATTTTATCCATGAACCATTCCCACTTTTTAATATTTTTTCAACTTTCGGGAATATTATACCATATATAAAAATAAATTCAAGTATTATTCCCAAAAAATAATCATTTTTTGTTTTTTGGGAATAAGTCTGCTGCAATTCGACTTGTTGAAAATTTGCAAAAGTATTGACAAAAAGTAAAATTGTGCTAAAATATGAATTAGCACTCTAAGGGTGAGAGTGCTAATTTTGTAAAAAGGAAGCGAAAAATATGGCAATGAAACAATTCAAATCAGAATCTAAACGACTTCTGGATATGATGATTAACTCTATTTATACCCATAAAGAAATTTATTTAAGAGAGCTTATCTCAAACGCATCTGATGCTATTGACAAGCTTTATTATTTAGCTCTTACTGATGAAAACATCAAATTCAACAGAGAAGATTTTTATATAAGAATTGCAACAGATAAATTTGCAAGAAAGATTATTATTACCGACACAGGTATCGGTATGAGCAAGGAAGAGCTTGAAAACAACCTTGGTACTATCGCAAAAAGCGGTTCTTTTGCTTTCAAAAACGAAAACGAGAAAAAAGAAGATGTTGACATTATCGGTCAGTTCGGTGTTGGTTTTTATTCTGCATTTATGATTGCAGATAAAATCACTGTTGAAAGTAAGAAGTTTGACGCAGGCGAAGCATTCATCTGGGAATCAAAGGGTAGCGAAGGATACACAGTTGAGCCTTGTGACAAGAAAGACACAGGAACAGTTATTACCCTTTATGTTAAAGCAGATACAGAAGAAGAAAAATACAGTGAATTTTTAGAAGAATACAGAATAAGAGAAATCGTTTCAAAATATTCTGACTATATTAAGTATCCTATTAAGATGCTCATAACAAAACAGGTTCCTAAAGAAGATGGCAAGACAGAAACTGTTATGGAAGATGTTACTTTAAACAGTATGGTTCCTCTCTGGAGAAAGAATAAAAACGAAGTTTCCAAAGAAGAATATGATAATTTCTACAAGGACAAATTCCACGATTTTGAAGAGCCTTTAAAAGTTCTTCATACAAGTGCAGACGGCGCGGCAAGTTATACTGCTCTTTTATACATTCCTAAAAAAGCTCCTTATGACTACTACACAAAGGATTTTGAAAAGGGACTTCAGCTTTATTCAAGCTCTGTTATGATTATGGACAAATGCAGTGACCTTTTGCCTGATTATTTCAGTTTTGTAAAGGGACTTGTGGATTCTGCAGACCTTTCTTTAAATATTTCAAGAGAAATTCTTCAGCACGACAGACAATTAAAAATAATTGCATCAAGCATCGAAAAGAAAATTAAGCGTGAGCTTCTTGCTATGCTTAAAAATGACAGAGAAAGCTATGAAGTTTTCTACAATGCATTTTCAAGACAGTTAAAATACGGTGTTTATGCCGATTTCGGTAAAAACAAAGAAATTCTTTCAGACCTTCTTATGTTCATTTCTTCAAATGAAGAAAAAATGACAACACTTGACGAATACATCGAAAGAATGAAAGATGACCAGAAGTTTATCTATTATGCTTGTGGAGAAAGCATTTCTAAAATTTCAAAGCTTCCACAGACAGAAAAGCTTAAAGACAAGGGTTTTGAAATTCTCTATTTAACAGAAGACATTGACGAATTTGCTCTTAAAATGCTTATGAACTACAAGGAAAAGGAATTTAAGAATGTTTCTGCATCAGACCTTGGCATTGAAGAAGAAAAGGTTGAAAATACAGACGAGAATAAAGACCTTTTTGAAAAAATGAAATCTTTGATGGCAGATAAATTAAAAGATGTACGCCCATCTGCTTCACTTAAATCTCATCCTGTCTGCATTACTGCAGAGGGCGAAATTTCTATTGAAATGGAAAAGGTTTTAAATGCTATGCCCGGCAACGAACAGAAGATTTCTGCACAGAAAGTTCTTGAAATCAATATTAATCATCCTGTTTTTGAAAAATTAAAATCTGCAGACGATGAAACTCTTAAAAACTATCTTGATGTTTTATACTCTTCTGCTCTTTTAATCGAAGGTCTTTCAATTGAAGATCCTGTTGATTTTTCAAACAAGCTTTGTAAGCTTATATGAAAAAGGCACTTATAACAGGTGCAAGTTCAGGAATAGGCAGGGCATTTGCCTATAAACTTGCGGATATGGGATACGACCTTATTTTAACCGCAAGGCGAGAAGCACCTATGATTGAAATAAAAAACAATATTAAAACAAATGCAGAAATAATAACCGGCGATATTTCAGACAAGGATTTTTGCATATCTCTTGCAGAAAAAGCTAAAGATGTTGATGTTTTAATCAATAATGCAGGGTTTGGTGTTTTTGGCGAAGCTATAGAGTCCGACCTTGAAAAAGAGCTTGATATGATTGATGTTAACATTAAAGCCGTTCACATTTTAACAAAACTTTTTCTTAAAGAATTTGTTAAAAAGGATAGAGGCTATATATTAAATGTAGCTTCTTCCGCTTCTTTCTTCCCGGGACCTTTGTTTGCATCTTATTATGCAAGTAAGATATATGTAAAAAGATACTCTTACGGTCTTTGCGAAGAATTAAGACGGAAAAAATCGAAAGTAAAAATCTGTTGTCTTTGCCCGGGGCCTGTTGACACAGAGTTCAACGATGTGGCAAATGTTAAATTTTCCGTTGGTGCGTTAACTGCAGGCTTTGTGGCAGAGAAAGGTCTTAAAGGTCTTTTTAAAGGAAAAAAATGTGTAACACCAGGACTTTTAATTAAATGCACAAGAATACTTGGTAAGCTTTTGCCTGACAAGCTTTCTGCAGTTTTTGTTTATAATATTCAACAGAAAAAGCGTAAAACTTGACAAAACAAAAAAGTATGGTACAATGTAGTCGTGGTAGTATATCTGCCTCGACTATTATATTTTACAAAGGAGTGATTGTCCTAATGGACGGGAGTAGTTTGCCATTAAGTGTTTTACTACTTGTGGTGCTGATTGCATTATCTGCATTTTTCAGCGCATCTGAAACGGCGTTTTCGTCGTATAACAAAATGAGAATTAAAAGCGAAGCGGAAGATAAAAAGGGGTCTAAAGCCCGTCGTGTTCTTGCGCTCAGCGAAAACTATGAAAAGCTTATCTCAACAATTCTTATAGGTAACAACATTGTTAACATTGTTGCCACATCTGTTGCAACCTTGCTTTTCACACATCTTTTACCGGAAAATGAAGCTTTGGCTGCTACTGTTTCAACTGTGGTTATGACTCTTGCGGTTTTGACCTTTGGTGAAATCACACCAAAAACAGTTGCAAAAAGAACAGCTGATAATTTTTCTAAAAAAGTTGCAGAACCTCTTTCAGTTCTTACATTCCTTTTTACACCGCTAACATTCATCTTTAATCTGTGGCAGAAATTTGTTCTTAAATTCTTTAAGAATGACGAAGATGACGCAGTTACCGAAGAGGAAATCCTTACGGTTGTGGAAGAAGCCGCTGAAGACGGTGAGATTGACGAGCAGGAAAGTGAGCTTATTAAAAATGTTATTAAGTTCAGCGACCTTGATGTTAACGACATTTTAACACCTCGTGTTGACGTTGCGGCAGTTGATATTAACTGGGATAAAGAAAGAATTTCAAAGGTTTTTGCAGATACAGAGTTCTCAAGACTTCCTGTTTATGACGAAACAATTGATAATATTTCAGGTATTCTTTACCAGAAGGACTTTTTCAATCATAGTGACCTTCCTGTTTCAAAGCTTGTTAAACCTGTTAAGTTTATCTTCTCTTCTATGAAGATTTCAAGACTTTTAAAGCTTTTCCAGGAAAGCAAATGCCATATGGTTGTTGTTAATGACGAGTACGGCGGAACAGAAGGTATTGTTACATTAGAAGACGTTATTGAGTCACTTGTTGGTGAAATCTATGACGAACACGACGAAGTAATTGAAGACATTGTTAAGCTTTCGGAAGAAAAATACAAGGTTTTGGGAAGTACAAGCATAGATAAATTCCTTGAAACCTTTGAGCTTGAGCTTGAAGAAGAGGATGACGATTCTGATATTACAACAGTTAGCGGTTTTGCCGCACATAATCTTGAAAAAATCCCTGACGAGGGTGATATATTCCAGCACAGAAACCTTAAAATAACCATTACAAAAACAGACAGCAACAGAGTTGTCGAAGCAATGGTTGAGGTTATGCCTGTTGTTGAGGAAGAGGAATCATAACTACCGGCTAAGCCGGTAGTTTGCTCTGCGACTATAAGTCGCTGTTACTGGCGGGACTGAAAGTCCACCGAATAATCTGCCAGCCGCAAGCGGTTTCAAGCTACCGCT
>JAZSLZ010000017.1:0-6365 GCA_045535635.1 Clostridia bacterium | reverse complement strand
TTAAAAGGAACGGAAATTGCAAGATTTTCGGATGACGGCGAGCCTCAGGGTACGGCAGGCATGCCGATTCTTGAAGTTATCAAGCGTGAGGGCTTGGTCGGAGTTTGCGTTGTAGTCACAAGATACTTCGGCGGAATACTTCTGGGTGCAGGCGGACTTGTAAGAGCCTATGCCAAGGGTGCAAAAATCGGCATCGACAAGGCAGGAACGGCTGAATTCTGCGAACACGTCACCTTCGACTTTGAGGTGTCATACAGCGATTACGAAAAAGTTTTGAGAGATTTAGACAAGCAAGGCGTTGTCAACGCAGGTGTAGATTTCGGCGAAAACGTTGTATTCCACCTTTCGTGCGTTGAGGAAAACTATCCCGGATTTCAAAGCTATGCCGCAGATCTGACGGGCGGTAAATGTGCACCTAAACTTACAGGTAAAACTTTTGCACCCAAAACCACGTAAATGCGTGGTTTTTTCTTTTACAAAATTTTTTCAAAAAAATTGAAAAACCTATTGACAAAATCAAAAGTTGTTGTTATAATAATTTTGTAATCAGTACAAAACAGTAAATTCCGAACAGAAATGTAATGGTTCGGCTGGTTACAGACATAAATTTAAAAATAATAAAATTCTTACTTAAAAGGAGAAAAGAGAAATGGAAAAGTTTGTATGTTCCGTATGCGGTTATGTTCACGAAGGTAACGAAGCACCCGAAAAGTGCCCTGTATGTAAGGTTCCTGCAGAAAAATTCAACGAAGTAGTTGGAGAGATGAAACTTGCAGCAGAACACGAATACGGTGTGTACGCTAAAACAGTAAAAAACAATCCTGATATTTCAGAAGAAGACAAAAAATATATCTTTGAACAGCTTATGGCAAACTTCAACGGCGAATGCTCAGAAGTAGGAATGTACCTCTGCATGGCAAGAATTGCTCACAGAGAAGGCTATCCTGAAGTTGGTCTTTACTGGGAAAAAGCTGCTTATGAAGAAGCAGAACACGCTGCAAAGTTTGCAGAGCTTCTCGGCGAAGATTTAGAACCAAATATGAAAGCTACAACAAAAGACAACCTTAAATGGAGAGTTGACTGCGAATACGGTGCAACACAGGGTAAATTCGATTTAGCAGCTTGTGCTAAAAAGAATGGTCTTGACGCAATCCACGACACAGTTCACGAAATGGCTCGTGACGAAGCAAGACATGGCAGAGGTCTCGAAGGACTTTTAAACAGATACTTTAAATAAGATATTCTGATGTTAAAGGCGGCCGTAGATGCGGCCGCCTGTTTAAAAAGGAGGATAACTATGGAAGCAAAGGTTGCAAAATTACTTAACGAACAAATAACAAAGGAACTTTATTCTGCGTATCTTTATCTGGATTTTTCAATATATTATGAAGCGCAGGGCCTTGATGGCTTTGCGAATTGGTATATGATTCAGGCGCAGGAAGAAAGAGATCACGCAATGCTCTTTTTAAAGTATTTGCAAATGTGCGGTGAAAAGGTTGAGCTTGGAGCAATTGACAAGCCGGATAAAGAACTTAAAAATCTTATGGATCCACTTGAAGCAGGACTTGAACACGAAAAGTATGTTACAAGCCTTATAAACGATATTTATGGAGCTGCATATGATGTTAAAGATTTCAGAACAATGCAGTTTTTGGACTGGTTCGTAAAAGAACAGCTTGAAGAAGAAAAGAATGCAGACGATATGATTAAAAAGATGGAGCTTTTCGGCGGAGATGCAAAAGGACTCTATTCACTTGATGCTGAATATGCTGCAAGAATTTATACAGCACCATCACTTGTGCTAGATTAAAAGGTTATAAAAAAGACTGAGCATCGCTCAGTCTTCTTTTTTGGGAATTGGTTTTGGTTTGTTGTTTTCAATCTTTGTGTGGACAAAGGCTCTTATAAGACAGTAAATTACGGAGAAAACGGGAACACTTACCAAAAGACCGATTGCACCAAAGAATCTGCCGCCAAGTGTTACTGCTAAAAGAACCCATACGCCGTCAAGACCAACAGACTTGCCAACAACCTTAGGATAAATGAGGTTTGATTCAAGCTGTTGAAGAACGACGATGAAAACAATAAACCATAATGCTTTTATGGGACTGATAAGAAGAATTACGAATGCACCTATTGCAGTACCGATGAATGCACCGAAAATTGGTATAAGTGCTGTTATTGCTATAAGTGATGAAATCATAATCGGATATGGAATACGGAAAATACACATACCGATGTAGCAAAGAACACCAAGAATAAGAGCTTCTGTGCATTGTCCAACAAGAAACTTTGAAAAGGTTTCATTTGTAAGACTTAAAACAACCGTTGTGTTGTCTAATGTTTTAGGCTTTACTATTGATGCATAAAGCTTTGTTAATTGCTTTATAAGTGATTCCTTTGAAAAAAGGAAATAGCAGGAAAATACAAAGCCGAGAAGGATGTTCAGTATTGATGAGAACAAACCTGTTGTGAATGTAATGGTTGTGCCGAATAAGGCAGTTCCTGCACTTTCAAGATAGTCGGCAATTTTCATACTTAAAGAATTCCAGTCGAAATCTTTTAATCCCATTGTGTTAATGTGCAATGAGTCCAACCATTTTGTAATGTTATAAACGAATGAGTCTGTGTAATAAGGCAGAAGTTGAGAAAAATTCATAATTGCCTTATAAAGCTCAGGGATTATAAGCATAAGGAAAATGGTGAAGATCAAAATGATAAAAAGCCATCCAAGTATTAAAGATACGGGCCTTTTAATTTTGTTAATCCATTTGTGCTTTGAGGTAATCTTGTCAGGGAAAAGCTTTTTTTCTATGAAAGACATAGGTAAGTTAACCACAAAGGCTATGCAGATGCCAATGATTATTGGCGCAAACGAGCTTACAATAACGCTTAAGCCGTTCCATACAGAAGGAAAATTCTGTATGAAAACATAAAATAGCACTGTAAGACAGGTGATAAGTAGAATTTGTGTAATGCTTTTTTTGTTAAGGTTCATATTTCATACTCCTTATTATGTTTAAGGCACAACATTGTTGTGCCCTAAATTTAAATGCTTAATATGTTTGCCAGATCAATAAGTGCTTTAGGAAGTTCTTTCTTCATTGCAAGACCTTCTTCAATGTCAATATCACTTATTTCGCCTTTTGTCATACGGACAACTCTGTTTGATTTACCTTCAAGAAGAAGTTCAACCGCTTTTGAACCCATCTGACTGGCAATAACTCGGTCACGCATAGTAGGAACTCCACCACGCTGAATATGGCCGAGGATAGTTGCTCTTGTTTCCATACCTGTTTCAAGCTCAATAAGAGAAGCAAGTTCTTTTGAGTCTAAGAGCTGTTCTGATACAATAACAATGCAGTGTTTTTTACCTTTTCTATGTCCTTCTTTGATTTTATCGATAACATCTTTGCGAACGTTGAAAGGAATTTCAGGGATAAGAACACAGTCAGCACCACAGGCGATAGAAGCATAAATTGCAATATAACCGGCACCGTGTCCCATAACTTCAACAACAGAGCATCTGTTGTGGCTCATAGATGTGTCTCTTAATTTATCAATACATTCCTTAACAGTGTTAAGACAAGTATCAAGACCGATTGTGTATTCGCTACAGGAAATATCGTTGTCAATAGTGCCAGGTATAGCAACGGTAGGAAGTCCTGCTCTTGTTAAATCTCTTGCACCTCTGAAAGAACCGTCACCACCGATAACAATAAGACCGTCAAGACCCATTTTTTTAGCCTGTTCAACACCTCTTTGAACTACTTCAAACTTTTTGAAGCCTTCACAACGTGCAGTTCTCAGATAAGTTCCGCCTTTCTGGAGAATATCGCCAACACTTCTTGCATCTAAAGATTCATATTCACCGTTTAAAAGGCCATTGTAGCCTTCATGGATACCAACAACATCAAGACCGTTATATATAGCTGTTCTTGTGATGGCTCTGATTGCAGCGTTCATACCAGGAGCATCGCCACCACTTGTTAAAATACCTATTTTCTTAAAATTAGTGTTCATACTTCTTGTGCCTTTCAAATAAAAAAATTATTCATTTCATTTTAACATAAAAATACACATTTATCAATGCTTTTTATTTAATTTTGTTTTCTTACTATTAAATATTCGTCACCGTTTTTGTAGTAGGGACAGTTGAAGCTTTTACCACTTAAAAAGTGCATCATCTCATCTTCGTCCAGATTGACAGAACATACATAACATTCATAATAATCATCGTACATATAGTATGAACAATCTTCGCAATTTGTCATAATTTAAATCTCCATTATATATTTTTCTACAAGCTGATAAGGTTTGAACTGATGCTTGAATTGTCGTAGTCCCTCGATGCCGATGTCAGGACCTAAATTAAAGTATTTACAGTCTGAAAAACTGTTTTTTATTGCTTCAATATAAATTGCATAGCCAATTCCTGTATATCCGTGAAGCGTTTTTTGATGAAAGCCCATCAAACAGTCACCAACAACTTCACCTATAAAATAAGCAATAGGCTTGTTGTTTTCGTACATTATACAGCCTTTTGCAGGTAGCTGATTGAAGTGACGAGCTATATAGTTAATAACTGCGTGTTCACAAGCATACTCGCAAAAAACACAGCTTTTTGTTTTGCACCAGCTTGTTAACACACTGAAGCAATCATTTATATTTTCATTTGTAAGCTCTTTGTATTCAAATTCATAGCTTTTTATGAATTTGTTGTAATTTTCTCTTTTATGTCGGACTTTTTTTCCGCTTAGGTTAAGAAAATCGCTTATTTCATACAAATAATCATATTGCTCTATACCCTTATCATAAATTTTTGCATCTTTAAAGGTTTCTTTTAAAAAGTCGCACCTTTCTTGTGTAAGGTTGTAAAGAAGAACATTTCCAACCTGTTCTTTTAGCTCTTTTATAAGCTTAACAAAGTTGTCCTTTTTTCCTGAAATGCAGTAAAAATGTTTGCCATTATCAAAAAATCTTGATATAAGACAATTATCCTTTATTGCAGAGTGTGCGTCATCTGCTTTTGAATAAGTAAAGGTTGGAAGAATTCCATATTCATTTATTTTTTCGTCCTTGATATACAGCGCCATTTCCTCTGCATATTTTAAATCAACAGGCTTAAATTCAATCATATTTTCACATCCAAATCTATTTTAACATATTTTGTGTATTTTTCAATAAAAAATTAAATAATTATTGAAAAAAACATAGATATGTAGTAAAATATAAAGATAATTATGAAAGAAGGCGAAGACAAGGAAGAAGACAAGGGGACGGTTCTGTTGTGTTGACAGGAAGACAAGGGGACGGTTCTCCTGTCTTGAACTGCAGGACGATAGAACCGTCCCTCTGTCTTTTAACGAAAGGAGAACTGCTGTAGATAAAGCAGTGAAGTCGTTATAATTATGCTACGGAAAATCATTTATATGTGCTTAATGCTAATAATCCATCTTTCCATCAGCAAATATTTGGAAAGGATAGGTATACATTATTACAAAGGGTATAGTGTAAGTGGTATCACATCTATGGTAACGCTTGTTACAATTTTAATAATATTACCTATTTACTTTATAGATCAATCTATTACGAAAATATTTAAGAAGATAAAAGAAATCTTATCACAAAAGCGCAAAAAATAAGGGTGAATTGGAAGAGCACAAGGAGCACAAGGGGACGGTTCTGTTGTGTCAACAAAAGAGAAGACAAGGGGACGGTTCTCCTGTCTTGAACTGCAGGACGATAGAACCGTCCCTCTGTCTTCGAACCGTCCCTCTGTCTTCCTACTTTATACGGAAATGAGCAAGGAACATCATATTATCAATATGTTGAAAAACTGGCATGGTATGGTTGGTATGCTCAAAACACAATCTACTAAAAGGAGATGTAAAAAATGAAAGTTTTTCATTTTATAGGATTTTCATACCCACAACTGATAAATATATTTCTTATATCAACCGCGTTAATAATACTGCATAAGAAGAAAACGAAAATTGCTATATGGATGTTGATACTAGGATTGGCTGTTGAATTATTGAGCAATATAGACTCTTTGAACTTTCTGTATGTATTGATTAAAGATTTCTTCAAAATATGGAGAGTGGATAGTTATTATTGGTTGGCATTTTTTAAGAATTTTTCTTTTGGTTTTATATCAATTGCATTAATATTAGGTGCTATTGTATTCATTAAAAAAGGAAGGAATAACATAGGTATATTGTTACTATGTATACTTATATTATTAAGAGTTATCTTACAATGGGATTCATGGCTTATGTTAATATTATTTATAAAGGAACTAATTGTGGACATTTGGACATGACATTGAGACATTGGGGGGGCAGGGGACGGTTCTGTTGTCT
>JAZSLZ010000014.1:0-6822 GCA_045535635.1 Clostridia bacterium | reverse complement strand
TATTAAAGGAAAATCTCCTAACACAATAAAAGAATATGCTTCCGACTTAAATATTTTCTTTAAGTTTATGGTAATGCATTTTAAACTGGACTCATCTGAATTTGACGAAATTAAAATTGATAATCTTGATTATTCTATTGTAAAAAAAATTCTGCTTACAGATATATATGAGTATCTTTCTTTTATGAATTCAGAACGTAATAACTCCGCTGCTACAAGAGCAAGAAAAGTTGCCTGTATAAGAAGCTACTTTAAATATATGACAAATAAAGCGAAATACTTAGAAGATAATCCTGCAAAAGATTTAGATTCACCAAAAATTAAACAAGCTTTACCAAGGTATCTTGAACTTGACGAATGTAAGCGTTTATTAAGTAGTATTGACGGTCCTTACAAAGACAGAGATTATGCCATTATAACATTATTCTTAAACTGCGGTATGAGACTTTCAGAGCTTGTTAACATTAATCTTTCAGATGTTAAAGACGATTACATAACTGTCACAGGTAAAGGAAATAAAGAACGTGTAATATACCTTAATTCTGCTTGTATTTCTGCAATTAAAAAGTATATGAAAACAAGACCTGTTGATAATGTAAAAGACAGAAATGCTCTGTTTTTAAGCAGCAGACTGCAAAGAATAAGCCCTAAAACTGTTCAACATCTTGTGAAGATGCATATTGAAAATGCTGGACTTGATCCTGTGAAGTTTTCTGTTCACAAACTAAGACACACTGCAGCTACGATTATGTATAAATATGGTCAAACTGATTTAAGGACGTTGCAGGAAATTTTAGGTCATGAACAACTTGCAACCACACAGATTTACACTCATATCAATGACGAAAATAAGCGTGAGGCCGCTAAGAACAATCCATTAGCAAATATATAAAAATACCACCATATTGGTGGTATTTTGTGATTATTTTTTAAATCCGTTTGGATTTTTTGTCTGCCAATTCCATAAATCGCGGCACATATCATCTAAATCATGCTTAGTTACAAAGCCAAGCTCTTCCCTAGCCTTTGTTGGATCTGCATAACAACTTGCAACATCACCAGGTCTTCTGTCAACGATTTTGTATTTAACATCTTTACCACAGGCTTTACTGAATGCTTTAACCATATCTAGTACGCTATATCCATTACCTGTACCAAGATTATAAATATAAATACCAGTGTTATCCTTGATTTTGTCAATTGCTTTAAGATGTCCTTCTGCTAAATCAACAACGTGAATATAGTCTCTTACTCCTGTTCCGTCTTTTGTATCATAGTCACCGCCAAAAACTGATAAGCATTCCAGTTTTCCAATAGCAACCTGTGATATGTAAGGCATAAGATTGTTAGGAATTCCGTTAGGATCTTCACCAATAAGTCCACTTTCGTGAGCACCAACTGGATTGAAGTATCTTAAAAGTACTACGCTCCATTCAGGATCAGAAACACATAAATCTTTCAAAATGTATTCAATATCAAGCTTTGTCTGACCGTATGGATTTGTGCAAGAAAGTGGAAAATCTTCTTTAATAGGTACTGTGTGCGGATCACCATAAACGGTTGCAGATGAGCTGAACACAAGCTTTTTAACGCCATATTTATTCATAATATCGCAAAGGTGCAATGTGCCTGTAATGTTATTATGATAATATCTTAAAGGCATTCGAACACTTTCACCTACTGCTTTTAATCCTGCAAAATGTATAACTGCATCAAATTTATGCTCTTTAAATATTTGTTCTGTAGCTTCATAATCAAGTAAGTCTACTTTATAAAAAGTCAGTTCTTTTCCTGTGATTTCTTTAACTCTGTTTAATGATTCTTCACAACTGTTGTCTAGATTGTCAAGAACAACAATTTCATCTCCTCTTTCTAAGAGTTGAACACAGGTGTGACTTCCAATATAACCTGCTCCGCCTGTAACTAATATTTTCATAGTATCACCTCATTATATAATTTCAATTGCCTTGATTTGTTGTGGGATCAATGGTCTGTCCATATAGTTACATTCTGTGTTTGCAATTTCATCTACAACATCCATACCTTCTACTACTTTACCAAAAGCAGCATACTGACCATCAAGATGCGGTGCATCCTGATGCATAATAAAGAACTGTGAACCAGCTGAATTAGGGTCCATAGCTCTCGCCATAGAAATAACACCTCTTGAATGTTTAAGATTGTTTTCTACGCCGTTAGATGAGAATTCACCTTTAATATGATAACCAGGACCGCCCATACCTGTTCCGTCAGGGCATCCGCCCTGAATCATAAAACCACTGATAACTCTGTGGAAAATCAAGCCGTCATAAAACTTTTCAGAAACGAGTTTTTCGAAGTTCTCGACAGTTATTGGGGCAATTTCTGGATATAATTCCAATTTAATTTCTTTTCCGTTTTCCATTGTAATTTTAATCATTATTTTTCTCCTTTATAGTTAATCTTACATAATTTAATGCATACTTACATGCCGATTCACGAACTTTTTGCCTTTCACCTTTTAGGTTTAATTTGTAAACCTTTGTTTTGTTTTTGAAAGTAACTCCAATATACACTAAACCGACGGGTTTTTCGTCAGAGCCACCATCAGGACCTGCAATTCCTGTTACAGAAACTGCAATATCAGAGCCTGTTCTGTTATATAAGCCTAATGACATTTCCTTTGCTGTCTGTTCACTGACAGCGCCGTATTTTTCAAGTGTATCTTCTTTCACACCAAGCAGATTGATTTTTGCAGAATTTGCATAAGTTACAAAGCTTTCATTAAAGATAGCTGACGCACCTGATACATTGCCTATTTTTGAGGCAAGAAGTCCACAGGTGCAAGATTCGGCAAAGGAAATTGTGTAATTTTTATTTATTAGTTCTCCTACTAAAACCTGTTCAAGTGAGTCATCATCGTAGCCGTAAATAGCATCGCCTAATACATCATACATCTTTTGAACTACTCTGTCAATTAATTTATAGTTCTCTTCAGTGTTTTTTCCTTTTGCAGTAATTCTGAAAGCCATTTCATTAGTTTTGGCATAAGGTGCTATCGTTGGGTTCGTCTGATTTTCTATGAGAGATTTAAGCTCATATTCTGCTTGTGACTCTCCCACCCCAAAGACTCTTACAAATTTAGAAGTTATAACAGAATTTTGTAAATTCATAAGATATGGCTTTAATTTATTATTGAACATAGGTATAAGCTCACGAGGCGGTCCCGGTAATACCGTTATAACTTTATTATCGACCTCGGAGATAAATCCCGGAGCAGTACCGTAATCGTTTTCGAGTATAACTCCATCTTCAGGAATGTATGCTTGTTTCTTATTTGACGGAGCCATTTTTCTATGCTTGAAATATTCAGCTATTTTTTTAAAGGAAACTTCATCAAAAATCAGTTGCTTGTTTATTGCTTTAGCAACTGTTTCTTTTGTAATATCATCATCAGTAGGGCCTAAACCGCCTGTTATTATAATAATATCGCTTCTTTTAATTGATGATTTTATTTGATTTAATAATCTTTCTTCATTATCACCTACAATTGTCTGATAGTACATATCAAATCCTAAAGCTGATATTTCATTAGCAAGAAACTGAGCATTTGTATTTAAAATATCGCCAAGTAAAAGCTCTGTTCCCACATTTATGATTTCGCATTTCATTACTCGTCATCCTCTGGTTCAATTTTAATAACTTCGCAATCTCTGATGCAAGTTTCTATAATTTCATCCATATTAAGAACTTTTTCATCATCTATAATTTTATCAAGTCTTGGTTTTGTTTTTGGATGTTTTGGAACAAAAACTGTGCAACAGTCTTCATAAGGTAAAATTGAAGTTTCAAAAGCATCAATTTTTTTAGAAATTGTTACAATCTCATCTTTATCCATAGCAATAAGTGGTCTTATAACTGGTAAATCAGTAGATGCATCAGTTACGGCTAAACTTTCAAGCGTCTGACTTGCAACCTGACCTATACTTTCGCCTGTGATTAATGCAATACTTTTATGTTTCTTTGCAATACCTTCAGCTATTTTCATCATTACTCTTCGCATAATGATTGTAAGTTCATCCTCAGGACATTTTTCATAAATATCTAATTGTGGCTGTGTAAAAGGTACAACATAAAGATTAAAAGGACCTGTGTATTTTGCTATTATTCTGCCAAGCTTTATTACTTTTTCTTTTGCTCGTTCACTTGTATATGGGTAAGAATAAAAGTGAACGCCATTAATAGCAACACCTCTTTTAGCAGTCATATAACCTGCAACAGGACTGTCAATCCCTCCTGATAGAAGCAGTGTAGCTTTTCCGTTACTTCCAACAGGCATACCTCCTGCACCTTTTATTCTGCCAGTGTGAAGATATGCACCGAAATCTCTGATTTCAGTTACAACTGTAATTTCAGGGTTATGAACATCAACTTTTAATGATGGAAATGCAGTTAAAATCGTCTCTCCAAGCTGAAGATTAATTTCTGGACTTTTTAATGGGAAAGATTTGTCAGAACGCTTACTTTCACATTTAAATGTTTTAGCATTGCTTAAAAGCTCTTTAAGTAATACAGGTGCAGCTTCACGGATTTTATCCATATCCTTAGGTAGCTCGTGTGCTATAACTATAGACACAATACCAAAAACTTTTTTTAACTTTTCAATTGATCTGTCAAAGTTAAAGTTTTCTTTAGGGAAAATGTAAATAGTTGATTGTGCGTTTTTATATGTATAATCCTCCCCTTTTAATACACCTCTTATATTGTTAATAAGTCTGTCTTCAAACTTTTTTCTGTTAAGACCTTTTAATACGATTTCTCCAAGCTTAAGTAATATAATTTTGTTCATTTTTATCTCCTTTTAAACTTTCTTAAAAACATAACACCAGTTTTAATTTCATTTATAGCAATATCAATTTCTTCTTTTGTGTTGTATCTTGACAACGAAATTCGAACTGCACCTTCTGCATAATTTCGAGGTACATTCATTGCCTCTAAAACATAGCTTACTTTTGTTGATTTAGCATTACAAGCAGAGCCGGTAGAAATATATATATTCTTTTCTTCCAGATAGTGAAGAAGCACCTCTCCCCTTATATCTTTAAATGAAACATTAATAATATTTCCCAGATTTACAGAATTAATTTGCACATCCTCTATTTTCAATAGTTCTGATATAAAATATTGCCCCAAATCATTAATATATTGGTTGTAATTGTCAAAATTAGTAATTATGTCATCAACTGCAACGCCGAAAGAACAAATAGCAGGAACATTTAGCGTTCCTGAACGCAGGTTCCACTCCTGTCCCCCACCAAAAACAGTATTTTTAATTTTAGTGCCGCTCTTAATATATAAAGCACCAACACCTTTTGGACCATGAACTTTATGTGCTGATACAGAAATTAAATCAACATCTAAAGATGATAAATCTATTTTTCCAAAAGCCTGTACTGCATCAGTGTGAATTGTTGCATTTTCTGCAATGCTACGAAGCGAATTTATGGGTTGTATTGAACCAACTTCGTTGTTTACAGTCATAATACTGATTAAAATTGTATCGTCTCTTACCGCATTTTTGAGCTGTTCAAAACTTATTATTCCTTTTTCATCAACATCAATGTATGTAACTTCAAATCCTTGAGTTTCAAGATATTTGAAGCAGTCAAGAACTGCATGATGCTCTATTTTAGAAGTTATTAAATGTTTACCAGACTTGCTTCTTGCCATAGCTGTGCCTAATATGGCAAGATTGTCACTTTCGGTTCCGCCTGATGTAAATATTATTTCTTTCTCGTTTTTTCCACCAAGAGCTTTCATAAGTATTTTTCTTGCTTTATCAACTTCTTTTTCTGCAAGAAATCCTGCTTTGTGAAGTGATGCAGGATTTGCATAAAATAAATTTGATGTTTCAATATACTTATTTAAAGCAATTTCTGAAATTTTTGTTGTTGCACTATTGTCAAAATATATCTCGTTCAAAATATCACCTATTCAAATAATTTATCAATTAACTTTTGTGTTGTATCTTTAGCTGAAGCATCATCTGATTTACTTAATGTGTAAACTTCTCCTTCTTTAACATCAGGTAAAATTTTAAGAGGCAAATCAAAAGAAAAACCATTGCAAGTACATACAATCACTTGATTTTCAATTCTGTCTACATATATTTTCATTTGTATTCACCTTCATATGTAATATTTATTCCATCAGATTTCACAATTATTGTTCCTGAAATATCAGTACGGACTACATCTATATTTAAAGTATTTAATCTTTTTAAGACAGAATCATCCGGATGTCCGTAATTATTATCCTTTCCAACTGAAATAACAGCAAGTTTTGGACTGACTCTCTTTAAGAACTTTTTTGATGTTGATGTTGAAGAGCCATGATGTCCAACTTTCAATACATCTGCAGATATGTCTCCTTCAAGCTGGTTTTCATTAATAATTTCGGCATCTCCTGTGAATAGATAATCTGTTTCCTTGTATGTAAGCTTCAAAATGACACTATAATGGTTTATATCATTATATTCATCATCAATTGGTGAAAGGATTTCTGCTTTGTATTCATCAGTTTCAGCAATTACAGTACCGATTTTTGCAGAATGAATTTTATAATTTTTACTATCTATAGCATCTAACAAATCAGCGTATATACTTGAGTTGTAAGCTACTTTTGGCATATAAATATCAGATATTTCATAGTTGTTAACTATTTTTGTCAGTCCGCCTATATGATCCTCGTGGGGATGAGTTGCAACTAAATAATCTATTTTATTCCTGCCGTTTTTACGGATATAATCAGAAATATATCTGCCATCTTCTTGATTACCACCGT
>JAZSLZ010000045.1:0-4438 GCA_045535635.1 Clostridia bacterium | reverse complement strand
GTTCATCGCTTTCAAATTCTCGGTCCTTTTTCAAAAATCTGTAAAAGACCTCCTGAACAACATCGTCTGCACGGTGCTTATCACCGCATCTGGCAAGGGCAAGTCTTAAAACCATATTAAAATGTTTTTCAACTGCAATGTTGTCGTTTGTAACCACTTTTATACTCCTCTCATAACTAATACCTTGAAAATCTCAAAAAGGTTGCAAAATTTTTATTTTTTTAAAATTATTCTGAAAGCTTTTTCAGAATTTTTGATTTCAATATCTTCAACACCAGGCTCGTATTCACCATCAAGAGTCCAGTCTGGTTTGCTTTCGCAGTGTATTTTAATAGATTTTGTGCTGACAAGATTAATCATTTCACAGTCATAAATCTGACCGTTAAGAGAAAGCACAAGCTGATTAAGCTCGAACATATTTTTAGGCTGTTTTATTAAAACAAGCTCTAAAAGACCGTCGCTTAAATCAACAATATCAGGATCTATAGTTAAAATACCGCCAAGTGAGGTTGAATTGCAAACTGCTCCGAAAAGATAGTCTCCTTCAAATTTGCCCTGATCTGTTTCAATAATCATATGCTCACTTTTGATTGAAGAAATATCTTTAATTCCTTCAAGAACATAAGCGAAGTGACCAAAGGTGTTTTTAAAGTTCTGAGGTGTTGTGTATGCAATTCTTGTGAAAGCACCAAAAGATGCAACATAAGTAAAGACCTTATTATTAAAAACGCCTGAATCTAAATAGATTGCTTTACCGTCCACAATATTTCGGGCGGCATTTATAATGTTTTTTGGAATTTTAAGTGAAGAAGCAAAGTCGTTTGTGCTTCCCGCAGGAATGTAACCGATAGGAATATCCAAACCTGCAAGTGTAAGACCTTCAATAACCTCATTAAGAGTACCGTCTCCGCCTATGGCAACTAAAATATCACCGTCTTTAGCATATTTTTCAGTCAGTTCAACACCGTCACCCTTTTTAGATGTCATATAAACATGGCTATAGTAACCGTGTTCTGCAAAAACATTGATTATATCTGTAAGAAATTTATTAGCTTTTCTTGTTCCTGCACAAGGATTCATTATAATTACAATATCAGCCATGTTATTCTCCTTTACAATAGAAAATTAAGCCGAGGGGAATTTCTCTTCTCCCTCAGCCTAATTATAGCACAGAGCAAAAGCTCCGTCAATTATCTTTCAATCAATCCGTATTTAGTTTTTATTCGCTCTATTTTGTCAACCATACTTTCCGCACCAAACCATAAGAAGAAGGCAGTTGAAACTGCGTGAATAAGGTCCATAGGTGCACCGCTTAAAAATGCAGGAATAAACATTTTTAAGGTTGGCGTATCAGTTGCAAGAAGCACAGTTGAAGTATTCATAACTGCTCCGTATATTATAAAGGTTGCAAGAAAACCGTAAATACAAAGAGTCAGCCTTGTTTTCTTTTTAAATAGTATTCCTGCCAGAAAGCCTGTTATTCCAAAAGCAAACATTTGCCATGGTGTCCATGGCCCCTGACCGAAAAAGAAGTTTGAAACAAAGGCGGTAGTAGCACCAACAAGAAAACCTGTCTCTGAACCGAAGCAGATGCCTGATATTATAACTATAGCAAGTGTTGGTTTAAACTGAGGGATTGCGGAAAATGCTATTCTTCCCACAACTCCTATGGCACAAAGAACGCTGATTACAACAAGCTCTCTTGCTTTAGGTTTTCTTCCCTCAAAAACAAACAAAAAAGGTATCATTGTTTCAATAATTACCAAAAGGCTTGTTATATAATACTTTTTACTGTCTAAAAAGAAGTGACCAAAAAGAATTGTAAGCGGTATGGCAAACAGAATGAAAAATATAGCCAATAATGTTTTTTTGGAAAGCTTTTGTTTTGATAAATTTTCTTCTTTTTGAGGAAGCGGTACTTTATCTGTTGAAGACTTGTGTGTTGGCTCAACCTTAGGAGGAACTTTCTTTTCAGGAAGATGCCCTTTGAAGGCTTTAATAATGTCAACACAAAGAACCGCTTTTTTGAGAGTACTTCTTGCCATTTTGTTTGCAGAGGTTGTGTAGAAATTCTTACCTGCAAAAAATTCCCTAGAAGAGGTGCAGGAGGTTATGCCCCCATCAAAGAACATAGCACATCTGTCTGCATATTCTGCACAGAATTCAATATCGTGGGAAACCATAACAACGGTAATTCCCTGTTGCTTTAATGCTTTTAAAATTTCGGCAAACTCTTCTTTGAAAGGTGCGTCCATACCCTTTGTTGGCTCGTCAAGTAAAAGAATTTCAGGACTTTGAAGTAAGATTTTGGCAAGTGCAACTCTTTGTTGTTCACCGCCTGATAAATCATAAGGATGTCTTTCAAGAAGCCTCTCTACTTTGCAAAGTTTTGCAATTTCAAAGATTTTATTTTGGTCGTTTGTCATTTCCTGCAGGTCAAGAAAAACAGTTTTTTTAACAAATACGCTTTGCACATTCTGCGGAAGATAACCAAGAACTTTGCCATACAGATTTTTAACCTTTGAGATTTTTTCTCCTTTTATGTAAATCTGTCCTCTGTAGGGGTTGTTAATGCCTGAAATAAGAGAAAGTGCAGTTGTTTTACCTGTTCCGTTTCCGCCAAGGATTGCAAAAAGCTCACCCCTTGAAACTCTCATATTAAGACCTTTTACAATATCAGTAGAGTTCTTTTCATACCTGAACCATAAGTCTTTAGCTTCAATAACCGTCTCTTTCTCTGTATAAGGCTCAAAATCAGGTATTAAAGTTTCATCAGGAGGATTTTTCTCTGCAAAAGCTTCAAGCCATCTTTTACCGTCTCTTACGGTAACAGGACAGTTTTCTCCATTTTCTACAGAAAGATAAGCCTTCATTGGTGTAGGAAGTGCATTAAACATATCGTTGTTTGTGTTTTTAAGAGTGTATCCAGCATAAGATGGTGTGCCGTCTGCTATTATTTCACCATTTTCCATTATAATTACTCTGTCAGAAAGAGGGAAAGCATCTTCAAGTCTGTGTTCGGATAAAACTACTGCTACCCCAAGCTCTTTGTTGATTTTCTCAAGAGTTTTTAAAAATTCCTGTGCACTTATGGGATCAAGCTGACTTGTAGGCTCATCAAGAATAAGAACAGATGGTTGCATCACCATAACAGATGCAAGGTTTAAAAGCTGTTTTTGACCTCCTGAAAGCTGGGTTACTTTTTTGTAAAACCAGTTTTCAATACCAAAGAAAGATGCCATTTCTGAAACCTTTACTCTTATTTCAGAGGTTTTTATACCAAGACTTTCAAGTCCAAAAGCAAGTTCGTGCCATACCTTATCTGTTACCAGTTGATTTTCAGGGTTTTGCATTACAAAGCCTATTTTTTTTGCCTGTGCTTCAGAGTCATACTCCGCAAGAGGAAGTCCCTCAAGAAATATATTTCCGTTAACTGCTCCATAAGGTGCAAGTGAAGATTTGAGAAGTCTTAAAAGAGTTGTTTTTCCGCAACCTGATTTACCGCAGATAGTTACAAACTCACCTTTGTTTATAGTAAGATTAATATTTTTTAAGGTGTTTGCATCAGCCTCAGGATATGCAAAGCTTAAATTTTCGATTTTAAAGAGTTCCATTTCTTCACCTCCATAAGTTCAATTATAACAGGATAGATACAAAGCAAAAGATAAGAAACAAATCCAATTATGTTGTAAACCGAAAATGCTTCGTATTTTATAGCAGGGAAATATGAAAATTTCATTGTACCGAAAACACTTCCAATAAATGTGTATGTTCCCATAATAATCATAAAAATCAACGCAGTTAAATCTCTTTTGTCAAACTTAAATATGGAAAAAGCACTTCTTTTACAGGTGCCGTAGCCTCTTGACTTCATACTGTCCGCCGTTTCAATAGCGTTTTCCAAAGACCAGGTTGTAACTGCAGACAAAATGCAGATAGCATTTTTTGCCTTATTTATGAGGCTTTCCTCAGAGGAATTTTTCCCCATACAACGCCTTGCGTTTGCAACCGTTTTCAACTGTGCAGTAAAGGTTGGAACAAACCTGAAAGTCATAGATAAAATCAAGGACATAGAAGGAATTATTTTACCGAAAAGATAAATGAATTTATCGCTCGTCATAACTTCGTTGTAAAATGAAAACCATAATATTACATTTACAATCATAACCGATGCACATAAACCGTAAAGGATAGCTTCAAGTGTAAGTGGATTACCGCTTGGCAGATATGTAAGTATTGTTACGCCCCTATGATTTAAAAGAGGATTGATGAGAGTTGTTAAAATAATCATAGGCAACACAAAAAGCAGAGTTTGTTTTATTGCTTTTATGCCCTTTACCATAATCAGGCTCAAAAAGGCACATAAAAAAGATATTATAAGTGCCAAAGGGTGCATAAAAAACATAGAAAAGCCTATAACTAAAACAAAATATATGAA
>JAZSLZ010000010.1:0-5142 GCA_045535635.1 Clostridia bacterium | reverse complement strand
TCATTTTCTTTAACAATTGCGTCTTTATATCCGAATTTCTCCATAAACTTTTCATAAAGGTCAAAGGAAACCTCGTAACACTTTTTACAAATCCCAGGTCCTATAAGACAAATTCCGTCCTCTGTACCGAAAAGCTTCTTCATTTTTTTATAAGTCAGTGAAGCAAGTTCGTCAAATGTCCCTCTCCAACCGCAATGGGCAGAGCCGATTGCTTTATTTTTTACATCTATAATTGTTACAGGGATACAGTCTGCACTATGAATAGCTATGGGAAGATTTTTTTCGTTTGTTACTATGGCATCAATGCTTTCGTAGTCTCTTTCTTTATAAACACCTTTTCCTGCATCATCCATAGTTGCAACTAAAATATTTGTGTTGTGAGTTTGCTTAGAAGTAATTATGTTTTCTGTTGTAAAACCTGCGGCAGAGGAAAAAAGCTCATAGTTTTTTATTATGTTTTCCATACTGTCCGATGTGCTTGTTCCAAGATTTAAAGTGCCGAGAGCTTCACCCTTTGAAACACCGCCTTTTCTTGTGGAAACTGCCATATTTATAAAGGGAAACTCGTCAAGTGCTTTAAACTTTAAGAAAACAACACCGTCTTTTTCTATAATGTGCATATTATCTGATTTAAGCATAAACAACCTCTTTCTTTTAACTTTTTGTATTATATCTGTTTTTATTATTAGTGTCAAGGACAGGAATTTATAAAAAATTGTTGCAAAAAAGAACAAAATAATGTAAAATATAAAGAACTATTAAATAAAGAGGTAATACTATGAAAAAACTTATGCTTGGTAATGCTGCGGTTGCTCAGGGTGCTTATGAAGCAGGTGTAACAGTTGTTGCATCATATCCCGGAACTCCCAGCACAGAAATTACCGAAAATATCGTAAAATATGACGAAATCTATGCCGAATGGTCACCAAACGAAAAAGTTGCGGCAGAAGTTGCAATCGGTGCATCAATCGGCGGTGCAAGAGCAATGAGCTGTATGAAGCACGTTGGTCTTAATGTTATGGCAGACCCTGTATTCACAGTTAGCTACACAGGTGTTAACGGCGGTCTTGTATTCTGCGTTGCAGATGACCCGGGTATGCATTCTTCACAGAATGAGCAGGATTCAAGACATTATGCAAAGGCATCTAAAATTATGATGCTTGAACCATCAGATTCTTCAGAATGTAAGGAATTTACAAAACTTGCTTACAAGCTTTCAGAAGAATATGACACACCTGTATTTTTAAGACTTTCAACAAGAGTTTCCCACTCACAGAGCCTTGTTGAAATCGGCGACAGAGAAAATGTTTCTCTTAAAGATTATGAAAAAAATATTCCAAAATTCGTTATGATGCCTGCAATGGCTATCAAACGCCATGTGGTTGTTGAAGAAAGAATTAAAGCTTTAACTGCATTTGCAGAAGAAACAGATTTAAACAAGGTTGAATTAAACAATACAAAAATCGGTGTTATAACAAGCGGTATTACATATATGTATGCAAAAGAAGCTCTTGGCGACAAGGTTAGCTACTTAAAGCTTGGTATGGCATATCCAATGCCTGAAAAGAAAATCAAAGACTTTGCAGAAAATTTTGATAAGGTTTTTGTTATTGAAGAGCTTGATCCTGTTATTGAAGACCATTGCAAAAAGCTTGGTATAAATGTAATCGGTAAAGAAGTGTTTACACTTCTTGGTGAGTATAATACTGCTATGATTAAAAAAGCAGTTCTTGGTGAAGAAGCGCCAGAGTGCGTTGAGCTTACAGAAGAAGTTCCTGCAAGACCTCCTGTTATGTGTGCAGGCTGTCCTCACAGAGGAACATTCTATGTTCTTAAGAAATTAGGACTTGTTGTTTCAGGCGATATCGGATGTTATACTTTAGGCGCAGTTGCTCCTCTTGCAAGTGTTGATACAACAATCTGTATGGGTGCATCTGTAAGTGCAGCAATGGGTATGGCTAAAGCAAGAGGCAAGGAATTCAACAAGAAGCTCGTTTCTGTTATCGGCGATTCAACATTTATGCATTCAGGTATCACAGGCCTTGTTGATATTGTTTACAACAAAGGCTCAAATACTGTTATTATTCTTGATAACTCAATCACAGGTATGACAGGTCATCAGGATAACCCAACAACAGGCTACACAATCAGAAAAGAACCTACAAAGCAGGTTAACTTAATTGCTCTTTGTAAGTCAATCGGTGTTGAACATGTTGTTGTTGCAGACCCATTTGATTTAAAGAGCTTTGAAAAGGTTGTTAAAGAAGAAGTTGAAAGAGATGAACCATCAGTTATTATTGCTCAGCGTCCTTGCGCACTTCTTAAAACTGTTAAATATACAGGTCATTGCAAAATCACAGAAGATTGCAAAAAATGTAAAATGTGCTTAAAGCTTGGATGCCCTGCAATTTCATTTGACGGTGAAAATGTTAAAATAGATACAACACAGTGTAATGGTTGCGGACTTTGCGTAAATCTTTGCCCATTTGGTGCAATTAAAAAGGAGGAAGAGTAAATGACTACTAATATTATGATTGTAGGTGTTGGCGGTCAGGGAACTCTCCTTGCCAGTAGAATTCTCGGTAACACCGTTATAAACGAAGGCTTTGATGTTAAGGTTTCAGAGGTTCACGGAATGAGCCAGAGAGGTGGAAGCGTTGTAACTTATGTTAAGTACGGCCAAGAGGTTTTCTCTCCTGTTATTGACAAAGGTCAGGCAGATATTATCCTCGCTTTTGAAAAGCTTGAAGCATTCAGAGCAATGCCTTATCTTAAAAAAGGCGGAAAAATGATTGTAAACACACAGGAAATTGATCCAATGCCTGTTATTACAGGTGCGGCAAAATATCCTGAAAACATAATTGAAAAGCTTAAGGAAAACATTGATGTTAAAGATGTTGATGCCCTTTCTCTTGCAATACAGGCAGGAAATCCAAAGGCGGTTAATGTTGTTTTAATCGGCGTTATGGCTAAATCAACTAACATCCCTTATGAAAAATGGATGGAAGCATTAAAATCAACAGTTCCAGAAAAGTTCCTTGAAGTAAATGTAAAGGCATTCGATCTTGGATACAAACTATAAAAAAGTCGGCTTTATGCCGACTTTTTTATAGTACTTTATATCCCTGCTCTTCAACAGTTTTAATTAAAAGCTCGTCGCTTACATCTTCTGTTAAAGTGATAACTGCAGTACCTTCTTTGTGGCTTGTTATAGCCTCTTTAACCTGTGGAAGCTTTTCAAGAGCAGTTTTTACTCTGCCCTCACAATGTGGGCACATCATCCCTTCAATTTTAAGTGTTTTTGTCATAATTTTCTTCTCCTTTTTAAGTTTTATAAAATTAAGTCTTAATGCATTTGTAACAACGCAGAAGCTTGAAAGACTCATTGCCAGTGCACCAAACATAGGTGTAAGCTTAATTCCAAAAGGAATCAAAAGTCCTGCCGCTATTGGAATTCCCAAGGCGTTGTAGCAAAATGCCCAGAACAGATTTTCCTTAATATTTTTCAATACGCCTTTACTTAATTTTATGGCAGATACCACATCGGAAAGCTTACTGTTCATTAAAACAACATCTGCCGCATCAATGGCAACATCAGTTCCTGCACCGATTGCAATGCCTGTATCTGCAGTTGTAAGGGCAGGGGCATCGTTTATGCCGTCTCCGACCATTGCCACAAAGCCTTTTTTCTTTAATTCGTTTACAATATTAGCTTTTCCATCCGGCATAACCTGTGCATAAACCTTATCAACGCCAACAGTTCTTCCTATTGTGTTTGCAGTTGCCTGATTGTCACCTGTGAGCATTACAACCTCGATACCCATATTTTTAAGGTTTGAAATCGCCTCAATACTATCTTCTTTAATTACATCTGCAACTGCAATTATGCCAAGAAGAGTATTGTTTTCAGCAAATAAAAGAGGAGTTTTTCCCTGCCCTGCAAGAGCTTGGTATGAATTTTCAAGCTCGTTGCTTATTGTAACCTTTTCTTTTATAAAATCAAACTTACCTGCATAAATTTCATCACCGTCTATGGTCGCAGAAAGTCCGTTTCCTGCAAGAGCAACAAAGTTTTCTGTTTCAAGCTCATTTGTGTTGTTTTCTATGCCGTAATTTACAATGGCTTTTGCAAGAGGATGTTCACTTTTCTTTTCAATGGAGTATGCAACAGAAAGAAGTCTTTCTTTATCGTTGGATATGATGTCCGTAACCTTTGGTTCACCCTTTGTAATTGTGCCTGTTTTGTCAAGAACAACAATTCTTGTTTTGCCCGTCTGCTCAAGTGAGGTTGCGTTTTTAAACAGAATATTGTTTTTTGCACCAACACCGTTTCCAACCATAATGGCAACAGGTGTTGCAAGTCCAAGTGCACAAGGACAGCTGATAACTAGAACAGATATTCCTCTTTGAAGTGCAAAACCAAATTCTTGTCCCATTATAAGCCATATAGCAATTGTAATAAGTGCAATCGTAATAACAACGGGAACAAAAATTCCTGAAATTTTGTCTGCAATTTTTGCAATAGGTGCTTTACTTGCCGCAGCATCGCTAACCATTTTTATGATTTTTGAAAGAGAAGTATCTTCACCGACTTTTGTTGCCTTGCATTTAAGAAAACCTGTAAGATTTATAGTTCCTGCAAAAACCTCATCTCCAATAGCTTTGTCAACAGGAATACTTTCGCCTGTAAGTGCGGTTTCGTTCAAAGCACTTATGCCTTCAATGATTTCGCCGTCAACAGGAATGCTTTCACCGGGCTTTATAATAAATATATCCTCTTTTTTCACTTTGTCAACAGAAATAATAAGCTCTTTGCCGTCTCTTATAACAGTTGCAGTTTTTGGTGCAAGGCTCATAAGCTCTTTAAGTGCGTTTGTTGTCTTGCCTTTTGAATAGCTTTCAAGCAGTTTGCCAACAGTTATTAAAGTTACAATCATCGCGGCAGACTCGAAATAAAGCTCGTGGTGCATATTTATCATAAACAAACTGTAAACAAACGAAGCACCACTTCCAAGTGCAACCAATGTGTCCATATTAGGAGCTTTGTTTAAAACACTCTTAAATCCGTTTACAAAAAACTTACCGTTTATGATCATTACTGCAAGTGAAAGCACAAGCTGAAAAATTCCGCTTGTAAGATGC
>JAZSLZ010000132.1:0-4560 GCA_045535635.1 Clostridia bacterium | reverse complement strand
TTTTTGATATTCTGTGGTGATCTCAACGGTGGAAATACCGAGAGCAGGTCTGCCGGTTACATATCCGTTCGCGATCAGGCTTTCAATGATGGATCTTGCGGTATTGATCGGAATTGCAAAGCCAAGTCCTTCAACGCCTGTCGCCGCCATTTTAATTGTATTTATACCAATAAGCTCACCATAAGCATTTAAAAGTGCTCCGCCTGAATTACCTGAATTGATTGCGGCATCGGTCTGAATCAGCGTCATCGTTTTATCTTCAATAGCTACAGTTCTGTTAACCGCACTTATAATTCCCTGTGTTACTGTTCCCATAAGCTCTGTTCCAAGAGGGTTTCCGATTGCAACTGCTTTGTCTCCAACCATAACTGCTGAAGAATCGCCAAAGGTTACATAGTTTAAATCATTAGCTTCTATTTTAAGAACCGCAAGGTCACTCTTTTCATCATAACCAACAACCTTCGCCACATATTCAACACCACTGTTAAGAATTATCTTCACTTCTATTGCATTTTCAATAACGTGGTAGTTTGTAACGATATATCCATCCTTGCTTACTACAACGCCTGAGCCTGTAGACTGTCCCATTGTACTTTGTCCCCAGAAGCTATAGCCTTGAACTTTGCTTAAAACCCCAACAACCGCAGGACCTGCTTTAACTGCGATTTCCTGAGTGGTAAGCTCCTGTCCGTCTTTTTTTGATATTTTTTCAGTTTTATCTGTTTTTGCATAGTTTGTTGATTCAACAATGCTACCCTTTGCTGAAGAAAAATTTGTTTTTCCGATTGCATAACCACCTGCCATACCTGCCGCTATACAAACAACAAGCCCTGCTGCAATAAGCACCTTTTTAAAGCCTTTTTTCTTTGGTTTTTCATTTAACTCATCTGCATTTGTGCTTTGTTCTTCATAAAATTCAACAACAAAGTCGTCATCATCTTCTTCAGGAACAAATTCTTCAGTTGTAAACAATTCAATCTCAACATCATCTTCAACTGTGCTTTCTGTTTCTTCTATTTCTAAGCTTTCTTCATTTTCTTCTTTTTCGTTACTTTCATTTTTGAATTCATCCATATTTACATCCTCCTTACGATAGTCTGATTATATTGTGTTTTTGTGAAATATATGTGATTATTTTTAAAAGTGTTTACGAAATATCGAATTTATATCCTACTCCATACACGGTTTTTATAACTTCTTTATCAAGTTTTTTTCTTATTCTGTCTATATGCACATCAACTGTCCTTGTGTCTCCGTAGTAGTCAAATCCCCAGATACGGTCTAAAAGTTGCTCTCTTGTAAAAACTTTCCCTGCAGTTTCTGCAAGAGTGTACAACAGTTCAAATTCTTTCGGCGGAAATTCTATACTCTTTCCGTTTTCCTGAACTTCATAAGAGGTTTTATTAATCATAAGACCTTCAAACACAAGAACTTCATCTTTTTTTCTTTTTTTAAAGCTTCGTGCGCAGACTGCTTTTATTCGTGCTATTGCCTCTCTTTCATCCCACTTTTTAATTATATATTCATCAACGCCAAGCTCAAAGCAAACAAGCTTATGCACTATATCCTCATTATCAGTATAAACAACAACTGCAATTTCACTTATTTTTTTTATCTCTTTAACATCTTCAAAAATCAAACTATCTTTAGTGTCTGTGACAACAACAGTCGGCTGATTTTTTATGAAATTTTCATAAAGTTTTTCTTTGCATTCAATAACATCAAAATACTCCTGAAGCTGTCTAATAAAATTAACATCTGCTTTTTCTCCGCAAAAAAGCAATGTTTTCTTTTGTTGCACACAATCACCTCCATTTTTTTATTTTAGCACAAATTTAACTATTGCACAATAGCAAAATTTATTGTATAATGTTTTTTAATGATATAAAGAAAGAGTGAAACAAATGAAACTTGGTATAGTCGGTTTACCTAATGTTGGTAAAAGTACATTATTTAATGCGATAACAAAGGCCGGGGCGCAGTCTGCGAACTATCCTTTCTGCACAATTGAACCAAACGTTGGTGTTGTTGATGTTCCTGATAAAAGACTTAACGTTTTAGCAGAAATGTATAACAGCGCAAAGGTTACACCTGCGGCAATTGAATTTGTTGATATTGCAGGTCTTGTTAAAGGCGCAAGTAAGGGCGAAGGTCTCGGAAACAAATTCTTATCACACATAAGAGAAGTTGATGCAATCATTCATGTTGTCCGTTGCTTTGAGGATGGTAACATTATTCACGTTGAAGGCTCTGTTGATGCTATGCGTGATGTTGAAACAATCAACCTTGAGCTTATGATGGCAGATATCGAAGCAGTTGACAAGAGACTTGAAAAGGCAAGAAAAATGTCTAAATCAGGCGAGAAAAAATATCTTGGCGAAATTGCTCTCTTGGAAAGAATAAAATCAAGCCTTGAAGCTTTCAACTGTGTTCGTACAATGAAATTTGATGAAGAGGAACAGGCAATGCTTAAAGAATACTGTTTGCTTACAAGTAAGCCTGTAATTTATGCAGCAAATGTTTCTGAAGAAGATTTTGTTAACGGAATTGAAAACAATTCAATGGTTGCGGCACTTAAAACTATTGCAGATAAAGAAGGCAGTGAAATTCTTCCTATTTCCGCTAAAATCGAAGAAGATATTTCAACTCTTGAAGGCGAAGAAAAGCAAATGTTCCTTGAAGAGCTTAATCTTTCACAGTCAGGTCTTGACAGACTTATTTCAAAAAGCTATGAGCTTTTAGGTTTAATAAGCTACTTAACTTCAGGTCCTGATGAAACAAGAGCATGGACAATCAAAAAAGGAACAAAGGCTCCTCAGGCAGCAGGAAAAATCCATACCGACTTTGAAAGAGGCTTCATAAGAGCAGAAGTTATTGCATACGACGATTTAATGGCAAACGGCTCAATGCTTGCGGCTAAAGAAAAAGGTCTTGTTCGTTCTGAAGGTAAAGAATACGTTGTTAAAGACGGCGATATTATTCTTTTCAGATTTAATGTTTAAATAATTTCAACCTTTCTTGCAAATAATAATCTTATTATTTCAGGAAAGGTTGTTTTTTATGTTCAGAGGTAAAATTGTTATAGTAGGCTCAGGTGCAGTTGGTTCAACAACTGCATACACCATTATGCTTGGCGGTCTTTTTTCAGAAATTGTTATAATTGATACCAACAAAGGAAAAGCAGAAGGCGACGCTCTTGACATTTCTCACGGTGTTGCTCACACAAAGCCTGTTTCTGTATATGCAGGTGACTACAAAGACTGTAAAGACTGTGACATTGTTGTTATAACTGCAGGAGCAAGTCAGAATCCGGGCGAAAACCGAATAGACCTTTTAAAAAGGAATGTAGTTATTGTAAAAAGCATAACAGAAAATGTTATGAAATATGCACCAAGTGATGTTATTCTTTTAACAGTTACAAACCCTGTTGATATTTTAACTTATGTAACTTATAAAATTTCAGGACTTCCTCAAAATCAGGTACTTGGTTCGGGAACTGTTTTGGATACTTCAAGACTAAAATATCTCATAAGCAAGAAAACAGGTATTGATGCAAGAAACTGCCATACCTATATTATAGGAGAACACGGTGACAGTGAGGTTGCCACCTGGAGCGTTACCAACATAGGCGGAATGTCTATGAAAGAGTTTTGCAGTTTCACAGGCAGATGCGATCTAAACGACCTTGACAATATGTACAACAAAGCCAAAAATGCCGCTTATGAAATAATTGACAAAAAAGGTTCAACATACTATGGCATAGCAGTTGCAGTTGACAGAATTGTTGAGTGTATTGCAGGTGACGAAAACTCAATATTAACCGTATCAAGCGTTTTTGACGGTCAGTACGGAATAAAAGATGTTGCTCTTTCTGTTCCCACAAAAGTAGGCGGAAGCGGAATTGAAAAAATCCTCGAGGTTCCTTTCAGCGATGAAGAATTAAAAGGTCTTCGCCTTAGTGCAGATAAGCTGAAAAGCCTTATAAAATCGTTAAAATTATAGTTTTTAAAAAAAATTAAAAAAATTCAAAAAAAGTATTGACAAATCAAAAGTCCTTTGCTATAATATACAAGTCGCTGATGATTAACGGGAGCATAGCTCAGCTGGGAGAGCATCTGCCTTACAAGCAGAGGGTCATAGGTTCGAGCCCTATTGTTCCCACCACACGGCCCGGTAGTTCAGTTGGTTAGAACGCCTGCCTGTCACGCAGGAGGTCGAGAGTTCGAGTCTCTTCCGGGTCGCCATTTAATCATCAGCGTTTGCCTCTGTAGCTCAGTCGGTAGAGCAAGGGACTGAAAATCCCTGTGTCGGCGGTTCGATTCCACCCGGAGGCACCATATAATATGCGGGAGTGGCTCAGTGGTAGAGCGTCACCTTGCCAAGGTGAACGTCGCGAGTTCGAATCTCGTCTTCCGCTCCATCTACAAAAGACGCATAAATTTACTTTTTTGCGTCTTTTTATATAAGGCACCATAGCCAAGTGGTAAGGCAGAGGTCTGCAACACCTTTATGCCCCAGTTCAAATCTGGGTGGTGCCTCCAAAAATCGACAAGGTTCATT
>JAZSLZ010000041.1:0-2001 GCA_045535635.1 Clostridia bacterium | reverse complement strand
AAGGGAATATCTCTGTGCGTAGCACAATATCTTTACGCAGTAATATCGCTAATTCCGTCAGGAATTAATCTCGTTGCCGAGTGTCCTTTAGAACACTCGACTAACGGTTAGCGTTTTATATTTAATTAACAAGCGTTAGCTCGGTGATGTTTTCGTTCATACCTGCCAAAGATAAAACTTCTTCGAGATTTTCATTTTTGTACATATTAACTGTTATTTCTACATTTATAAGTCCATCGTCTCTTTTTTTAAATTTAATTCCCTGAATATGCATATTACTTCCCCGTAATCTTTCCTGGATATATTCAACTACATCGGTATCACTTTTTGCAACTATAGAAATTACGTTTCTCACCATCATTTCAGACGCCGGAAGAAATCTATGCAGGATTATTTGTGTTAAAACCATAAATATGGTTGCCACAATACCAACAGCATACATACCTGCACCAATGGCAAGACCAACGCTGCTTGTTGTCCATATACCTGCAGCAGTTGTAAGACCTTTTACAGAGCCGCCTCTTACAAATATTACACCTGCACCTAAAAAACCCACACCACTTACAACCTGAGCAGCTATTCTCGCTCCGTCAGATGTTTTCATTGCTCCTGCTTCTGCAATATCTGCAAAACCATATTTTGAAACAATCATTGCAAGACAAGCTCCAAGTGCCAGTATAATATGTGTTCTCAAACCTGCTTCTTTTTGTCTTAAACTTCTCTCGTATCCTATAAATGCACCGCATATACATGCTATAAAGAGTCTCAGGCACATTCTCCATAATTCGATTTGCATTATATTCCCCCTATTTTCCCAATACTTTTTTTCTATAATTAAGCGGAGACATAGATGTTTCTCTTTTAAATACTATGCTAAAATAATTTTGATTATTAAAACTGAGCTTATCGCTGCTTTCTGTAACATTGTATCCATCTTCAAGCATCTCAATAGCTCTTGAAATTTTAAGCTTAATAAAATATTTATGTATGCTGAAAACCGAGTACATAGAATAAATTTTTTTAAGGTTACTTGTACTCATACCGCAAATATCTGCAAGTTCATCAATTGTAATATTATTCTCAACATTCTCTTTCATTGCATTGATAATCTTTTTATACATCATCGCACTTCTGGTTGTTAATTCCTTTGTTTTTACATCGCTGTTTAAAAGAGAGATTAAAAACAACTCTGTGTAGTTAGCCGTTTCCTGTATAAGAACAGGGTTATTTTTCATCCTGTAAAGGTAATTATTTTTATTCTCATTAGGCTTGTTTTTTCTTAAAAAAGTAATTATTTGTTCAACCTTTTCCTGTGAATCTGCACCAATTGAAAAAACCGCATTTTCAAAGAAGTTAACACTGTCACCTTCAAGATAAAAGCTCATAATAAGCAAAGTCGCACTTTTTTCACTAATCGTTTTAAGTTTGTGAAACTCCATAGGTTTATGAAAAATAATATCCCCTGTTTTTAACGTGTGTACTCTATCGTCTGCAGTAACGCTAACAATTCCGTCAATAACATAAACAAACTCCCAGAAATTATGGTTTTCGCCTTTGAAATCAAAACCACCTTTGTAGGTTGCCTCAAATGCTGAAACAAAGCTTTTTATATGAACTTTATGTACTACTTCAACTTGTTCCCATTTCATATCTTTTTTCTCCCGCTTTTTCTTAATTATACACAATCCGACACAAAAAAGCAAGTATAAAAAAAGCAGTGGCATAAGGAAAAGTGTCCTTAAGGACACTTTCTAAAAAACAGAAACCCTCTCAACCGCCAAAACAGGCAACTTGAGAGGGTTTGTTATATGTTTGCGTTGCAAACGCGATATATTTGTTTAACACAAATTCGATATAATTTCTTGCAGAAATTACGATATGATATAAATCCAAAAAATTCTTATCGCGAAGCGATATATCGAGCCGTAAGGCATATCGAGTTTGAAAAACATATCGAAAATCTAAAGGATTTATATCGATGGCGAGTGTCCTTTAGAACAC
>JAZSLZ010000124.1:0-12362 GCA_045535635.1 Clostridia bacterium | reverse complement strand
ATATAACAAACCCTCTCAAGTTGCCTGTTTTGGCGGTTGAGAGGGTTTCTGTTTTTTCGAAAGTGTCCTTAAGGACACTTTTCCTTAGGACACTTTCTTATTTTGCTTTTATTATATTATTTTGTTGCAACGAATGCATCAATCTGAGCCTGGATTTCAGCACAAATTTCATCATTTCCTGCAAGTTTGTATTTTTCAGCCATTTCTACAAGTAACTTTTCAGTATCAACAACACCTGAACCGAGTGGGTTGCCGTACTCAGAACTAATAGCATTAACCTGTGCTAATTTTATGTCAATTGATGATGAATCAAGAGCAAATCCCATAAGTGGTGAAGGGATAGTTCTTTCACCTTCGTTAAGATTTGTGTAGATGATTTCTTTGTAGTTTTCGCCCTGACCTAATGTAACGTAAGCATTTTTAGCATTACCGATAATCCATTTCCAGAGACCATATCTTGATGAAGAGTTACCTTCGTCTGCATATTCTGGTTCGATGAGCTTATCGCCGTTTTCATATTCTTTATGTACTTTGTAGTGGTCGCCTTCAATACCATATACCATAATATTGTAAAGTTCAACACCCTTTGAAGAGTTCATAAGGTTGATGAATTTTGCAGCAACGTCAGGATACTGTGAATTTACAGGAATTGCTGTACCACCTGCTGCTGGTTTGTATGGAATGAAGTGGTTGCCAAGAGAAGGAATCTGAATTACTGGAACATCGAATGTGCTGTTTTCTTCGTAAGATTCAAATACACCAGGAATGTTCTGTGCACCGAACATAATGTTTCCGTTAGGTACACCGTTTGCGTCAGAAGCTTTAGCTGAAAGAGCATCCTTTCTTACAAAACCAAGGTCATACATTTCTTTTTTAAATCTCCACATTTCCTGTTGCTGTGCATCTAAATGGTTGTTGAATACTTTGAATTCAGGATCATCATAGTAATATCTGTATAAACCGACGATTGGTTCCATACCTCTTGATGGGAAAGGAGTAGAATAGCCTTTACCGATTTTACCTGCTGCTGCAACTTTTGTAGCATAGTCAATGATAAGTTTCTTTGTTTCGTCTGAAAGAACATAACCGTTTTCTTTGTCAGTATCCATAAATGCTTTTTCCATTGCTTCAACATCTGCATACTGAGCAAGTTCGGCAGGAATGTTTACGTAGTTGTATGACTGAACCATCTTCTGATAGTTAGGGAGGATAGCCTGACCGCCGTCAACCTTACCCATGTCAATAACCCACTGTGGAACCTCTTTAAGAGTTTCCTTTGCATACTTTTCAAGGTATGGAGTCATATCGATGATTGAGCCATTTCTGTATTCATCTGCATACTTGAGCTGATATGTCTGGATAATATCCATCTGTTCGCCAGAAGTCTGCATAAGAGTCATTTTCTGAGCATAGTCTGCTACAGGAATAACTTCAATTTCAACTGACACGTTTTCGAAGCCTTCAACCTTGTGAAGTTCTTCGTTGAATTTTGCCCAAACCTTTTCAGAGTCTGCCTGAACACCTGGACCAGGCATAATCCATTTAAGAGTTATAGGGTTTGATAAATCTGTTTCGATGAGGTTAGCATCGCTTGAACCGTTTCCTCCACAAGCAACTAATGAAAGCATCATTGCAATTGCCAGGAGTAATGAAATAATCTTTTTCATAATTTTTCATTTCCTTTCTGTATTATATATAATAATTTTAACATAACCAAAAAAGAATTCAAGAGATTTTTTGAAATTATATTATAAATTCGCCAATTCACTGCAAATAAAGTTTATTTGTTAAGAATACTTTTTCCTGTAAGCTCCATATCGCCTACGATACCGTCAACAAGCATTTTGATTGTTTCTTTTGAAGGTGTTGTGTTCATTTCAATGAAGGTAGGATCTTCAGGGAAATACTCTGTTGCAAAGTATGGTGAGCCATAGTTAACAATAAGCTTTTTCTTTTTATCAAAGAGGTGTGAAGCCCAGATAAGCATGTGAGGAACACTCCACTGTGCAACGAAGAAAGCATTAACGTTGAAAATTACAAGGTCATACTGTGCCTGAAGAGCATCAATATCATTCTGCCAACAAACTCTGGAAGGAACATCATAGATGTCTCTCTTAACTTCTGCAATAAAGCCTCTGCTTTCAAGCTCTTCTTTTAAAAGATTAGATGAATCTTTGTCCTCATCTGTTACATCAACGATAAGTATTTTCTTAATCTTTTCGTTAGAAACAGGAAGAATACCAATATCGTTTCTTAACATACACATACCGTGTCTGATACAGTCAAGCTTAACCTGGTCAACATATTTTGGGTCAGGAGTTTCGTAGGATTTTTCTTCAAGTGCTTTAAATCTGAAGCTTTCCATTCTTTCGATTCTTGCAAGAGCATCGTCAAGTCTTGACATTGGGATTTCGCCGCTTAAAAGCTGTCTTTCGATTTCATCAGCAGCTTCAACAGGAGGCCATAAAAGTATGTCTGCACCTGCTTTGAAAGCCTGAACAGTTTCGGCAATTAAATCACCTGTTGCCATACCGCCCATAATAAGTGCATCACTGATAACTGCACCCTTAAAGCCAAGCTCACCTTTTAAAAGATCTGTTGTTAATTTCTTAGAATATGTAGCAATAGGATAATATCCGTCTGTAAATTCATTGTCATAAGATTTTAAAGAAACGTGAGTTGTCATAACAGACATAACATCTTCTTTAAACATTTCCTTATAGGTATAGCCATAAGTTTCCATCCATCTGTCAAAAGGAAGGTTGTTTGAACCAGGACCGATATGCATATTTACAAAATATGTTCCAAGTCCAGGGAAGTGTTTTACTGTAGAACAAACACCCTGCTCCTGAATACCTCTTACAACCTGTCTGTAAATTTCGCCAACAAGCTTTGGATCATCGCTGATAGCCATAAGATACATAAGTGGATCAAAGCACATGTCAATGCTTGGACCAAGAATCATATCAATACCCTTGTCGTTCATCTGCATACCGAGAGTCTTACCCCATTTATATGCATCTTCAAGATTTCTTGAAGCACCAAGTGAACGCTGATTGTCAGCAAAAACAGTTTGTCCTCTTACTGCAGCAAAGTCTGCACAAACCCAGAGTCTGTTTTTTGCATACTTCTTACATTCGTTAAGCTTGTCATAGTCAAACTGTGTTCCGATTTCAATTCCGTTTTCATCACGAAGAACGTCAGCTTCACCGTAGTAAATTCCCCCTACAGGATATTTTTCGAAAAATTTCTCAGGACCGCCGTGGGTATTTATTTCACGGATAGTAACAGAGAAGGTCTTGAAAATTTTCTCTCTTAATGTCATAAGTTTCATCTCCTATTTAATAAATATAATTAGTTAGATTGTAGCATATTGAAATTTAAAATTCAATAGCATTTGGAAAATAACTTAAATTTTTGTGTGTAACACTTAATATATTTCCCAGAGTCGATAATGGAAGAATTTTGAAATATGAAGCAAATTTTATATTGTGCAAAAAAAACTGAATATAATGCAAAGAAATTATAGAATATCCGTAGTATAATTATTAAGAATATATGGTCGAATGGTGTAGTGTCACTGATAATGGGCATATCACCAGGAACAGTGTGATAACACGGATGATTAAAAAAGGAGAAAAGTATGAACAAATCAGAATTGATTGCTAAGGTGGCATTGTCTCTGGATATAGAGAGCGATGAAGTCAGATTGGTTTTTGAAAAAATCGTGGATGAGATTGTCAATCAGCTCAGAGATGGCGAAACAGTAAAAATTCACGGCTTTGGAAATTTTGTTCCAAGACCTTACGGCGAAAGAAAATGCTACAACCCAAGAACAGGGGAAAGCATAATGCTTCCTGCAAGTGTTCAACCTGCTTTTATCCCGGGTAAAAAAATGCGAGTTATGATACAAAAATAAAATTTATATATTAAGAAAGGAAATGAATATGAAAAGAAAACTTATTGCACTGGCATTGACAGTTCTTATGATTTTCTCTTCGGTTGCAACACTTGCGGCTGTACCGAATGAAGGTCAGGTTATCTATGTCAGTCCAAACGGAAGCGATCTTAACGAAGGCACATTTGAAAAACCTCTTAAATCGCTGAAGGCGGCAAAAGAAAAAGCGGCAACATTAAACAACAACGAGCCTATATCTGTTGTGTTCAGAGGGGGATTTTATTATATAACTGACCCTGTCGAATTTTCCACCAGAGATTCAGGAACAGAACAGTTCCCGATTCGTTATATGGCGTATGAAGATGAAAAACCAATTTTTACATCTTCAATAAAGCTGGATGAAAAGAATTTCGAGCCTGTTACAGACGAAGAAATCCTTGCAAGAATTCCTGATGAATCAAAAGGCCATATGCTTCAGATGGATTTAGGAAAGCTTGGAATTGAGGTTCCGGATATTTTATATGATAGTAAAGATGGAACTTATTCACAAAACTGGATAAATTTATATCTTGACGGTAAAACACAGCCTACTGCTGAGTGGCCAAACGGTATGCAGAATTATGATAATTACGATAAGCCGGGAAGAGCTGGTTCAACTTCAAAAACAAGCACAGACGGCGGATCCTTTATTGTTTCTACACCAAGAATTTTCAGATGGACAACAGCGGATCCGGACCAGGCAATGACTTTCGGTTATTTCGGAAACGACTATACTTATGCAGGAAATATGATTAAAAATGTAGATACCAACACTATGACAGTTAATCATGTTTACGGTATGAGTTACGGTGTAATTTCTACAAGCACCAGAAGATATAAAGTTGTAAACCTTTTGGAAGAGCTTGATATTCCAACAGAATTCTTTGTGGATAGAAAAACAGATATGTTATATTATTATCCACCATACGAATTGGAAGGAAAAGATCTTCACCTTTCTATTAACAACAATTTTCCAATTATAAGTGCAGAAGGTCTAAGCTATGTAAACTTTGAAAACCTTGAATTTTACGGTATGCATACGGCTATGAGCTTCTATAGTTGCAATAACATAAATATTCTTGGATGTACATTCTTTGGTTCAAGAGCTGTTATGATTGATTTTCCACTGGATACCCGTATGGTTGGCGGTCAGAGATTAATCGGACTCGGAGCTTACGCTTTTACTGCAAACTGCAGAGATTTCATCATTGATTCCTGTGATTTTTATGATAGTAATATTGGTATGCTTTATGCGAGACTTGGTGATAACGCATATCTTGAAAAATCAAATTCCTATGTGAGAAACTGTTTCTTTGAACGAAGCAGTCTTGTTGATGGTAATACACCAACAGTAACCATGGCAACCAGCTGCGGTTTGAACTTTGTTAATAACTCAATGCATAACTTGTTCTTCCATGCAGTTAACTTTGACGGAAGCTACAATAATATTCATTACAATGAAATATATAATGCAACAAGAGACCCACGTGATGCAGGTGTTATTTACAGTTGGCGTGAGTTTGCCGAAAGAGGAAATGATATAGCATATAATATTATACATGATACTGATAATAAGCTTATGACCGGTGGTACATACGCTCTGTACAGCGACGGTGAAATGTCAGGTAACTTTATTCATCACAACATAGTATGGCGTAACGGTGGCGGAATTCACCATAACGCAGGTGTTACAAATGATGTTTCATATAATGTTATGATGAAGGAATCAACAAAAGGTATGGGCTTTACATATCTTAACTATGTATATAGTGCTCCTCAAAGAGCAACAGGTATTCCTCTTCTTATTGACATTGCACCATGGTGGCTTGAAAACTTCCCTGAGCTTGAATATGAAATTTATCATGCACAAAATATACAGCAGGGTTCACATAATACAACTATAAACAATAATATTTCTGACACTAAGGATGGTTCATCCCCTCAAGGAATAGCAACACTTCGTGAGTACAACAACAATGTTATCATTGACCCTACAAAAGATACTTCAATGTTTGTTGACTACGAAAACGACGACTTCAGATTAAAAGCAGGAACAGAGTTTGCAAAACAGTTCCCTGATGCATTAACAGATGAAAACTTTGATTATGCATGGACAGGTGTTCAGGTAAACGAATACAGAAAAACACTTCCTTACTTTAATGAAGAAAATTCTCCGTTCCTTATGCTTTATCCAGCAGACGGTCAGAGCGGAATTCACTCAAATGAGCTTTCATTCTATTGGGAGAACGCAAAAGGTGCTGACAGATACACAGTTACTATTGCAAAAGATAAAGAAATGAAAGATGTAGTTGAAAGTGCTGTTTGTAACAGTAATTATCTTGAAGATATTGTACTTGAAGATAATACAACTTATTACTGGACTGTTGAGGCGGAAAACTATTCTGCAATTTCTCCTTCAAAGTGGAATAGCGTAGATGGAGTAAGATCTTTCTCGACAGGAAAAGCTATTGCTAATAAAGTTCTTGCAGAGCACTATATAAATATAATGCTCACTGATGCAGAAAGAATTGAAGAAGGCACAAATGAAGGACAGTATCCTGCAGGTACTAAGCAGATTATGCTTGATGCAGTTGAGAAAGCCAAGAAAAATATCAACAAACCTGATGTAACACAGAAAGAAGTAGATGATGAGGTTAAAGTTCTTGAAGAGCTTCACTCAGAAGTTGCAGGTTCTATGTATATTAAAACTGTTGGTGTTTCAGATCTCATGCCTGATAAGATGGAATGGTACGGATTAGGTTCAATGTCCGGCGGTGATCTAAATCCTATGAAGTTTGAGTATGACGAAGAAAACGGCATATTAAAAATGACTGCTACCATTGATAACCACACAGCTACAACAGCGGGCTTATTAAATGATAAAGTTGTCAGAAAATACAGAATGAGATTAAATTGGGGCGGTACAAGTAGCTGGTTGATTTTCGGTGATAAAGCACAGCATGATTTCACTGTAGATACTCCATTCAAGGCTACAGGTATGAATGCTTCACTGGCAGGTCATGGATGGCCATCATACAGTATAGTAGTAACAGGTGGCGGTGGAAACGTTGAATTCCATGGCAGACACAGAAAACCACAGCTTATGGATTCTGTATCAAACAGCTACATCAAAGACGGTGAATGGTTTGACATTGAAATGGGATGTATCACAACCCTTACAGGTGACCGTTATATTGTAAGATTAAACGGCAAAGAAGTATATAATAAGGCTATTGACGATGCTGTTATCGGAACACCGGGTAGATTCTATATTTCATTCCCTAAAAAAGGAATGAGCCTGGAAATACAGAACCCTGATGGCTTTACAGAAAGCGAAGCATATATGATGGTTCCACCAAGTGATACAGTAGAGGCAGGTAAGGAGCTTACAGTATTCGACATTCAAAACAGAACATCAAAGGATGAGTGGAGAGCAGGCTTAGCAGAAATTGAAACTGGTGATGATTTTGTTCGTGCAAAAGCAATAGACCAGGCAGTTAAGAGCTCACTTATATACAATAAGGAAAAAGTTTACAATGCAATCTTGAACTTTGATACAAATCTTAAAGAGATGACATCTGAAAATCCGTTTATTATCTCAACTAGAGCAGTTAATCCTGACAGTGATTATGTTTCAGGTGGTATGGATAATTACTATGTTTCAATGGTACCGGGCTATGTAGAGATTTTGAGAACAGGTAATGACTCTTCTACAATGATAGCTAAGGTTAAAAATAACGGAATATACAAAGCAAATGAACGCACAAATATTCAGTTTGCTACTGTTGACTGTGAAGGCGGAACACGAGTTGCCCTTGAAATAAACGGCACAAGAATGGCTGACCTTATAGATCCTAACTCATCATACGAAAGCGGACATGTTGCATTCTGGAGTCCTAAGGGTAAAGAAATTGAAATACTTAAACCTTCAAGAGCTCCAATAGCTCTTAATGACAAATTATTCAGCAAACCTTATGTTGAAAAAGGTGCAGTTGTTGTTACTAACGGTAAAGCAGTAAAATCATCAGGTGAATGGACAGCAACTGGTTTAGGTCCAAACGGAGAAGCTCTTGCTATGCATAATCAGGCAGACGGTCCTGCAGCTCTTAATTATGAATTAAAGGCAACAGTTGATAACTTCGATGTATATTATTGGGCAGGTACCACCTACACAGGTGACGAAAATGTTAAGGTTACAATTATTTCACCGTATGACGGCTTAGACAGAGAATTTACTATTAATAACAGATACTCACAGGCAGGATGGATCTATCTGGGTACTTATGCAGATACAGACTCAGTAATCAGAGCAAAGGTTCAGGGTTCTGGTAAAGGCAACTTAGTTTCAGGTGGATTTAAGCTTATTAAGTCTTATGATAATGATAGATTGTTCAGCCGTCTCTTATATGAAAACAAAGGTGCTGTTGCACTCAATGTAGGCAAGAATTTGGCATTCGTAAACGGACAGCCAACAATCTTAAATACAGAACCTGTTGTTGTTAACGGAAGAACACTTGTACCTATCAGATTCATATCAGAAGCTTTTGGAGCAACAGTTAAATGGGATGATGCGACTTCATCTGCAACTGTTAACGCAGGAGACCATACATTGGTATTTAAGCTTAATGCATCAACATATGTAGTTGATGGTAAAGAAAAACAGCTTGAACAACCTGCTACAACAGTTAACGGAAGAATGATGCTTCCTATCAGAGTTATATCAGAGGATTTAGGCAAGAATGTTTACTGGGAAGAAAGCGATAGCGGTCTTATCTTAATTAATGATAAGGAAATCGTTGTTACCGGACTTCAGGAAAACATTAAAGCTGCAATAAATTACTATCTGAATTTAGGGGAGGAATAAGATGAGACTTCATAAAAAACTTATTACTATGGTTCTTGTACTTGCAATGGTGCTTAGCCAAGGGGCAATAATGCCCCTTGCAGCTGAGCAGTCAGCGTATAGTGAAGAAATAGAAATAGTAAATGCATTAGGAATTATGGTTGGTGATGAAAGCGGTGATTTCGCACCAAACAACAATCTTACAAGAGCAGAATTTGCTAAAGTTTTAACAGTTTTACTCCAGATTAATGATGGAGAAAGTGCAAAAGAAAATGCATGGTACTTTAAAACTGGAAAAGCAGTTGAAAATCAGGTGATGAACACTGAAAAACAGCAAATGTTCAAAGATGTACCTGCAGACCACTGGGCTTATGATGTTATCGGACAGATAACAAGCCTTGGTTATATGATTGGTACTTCAGAAGATGAATTTTCACCTGAAGAAAATGTAACAATTAACCAGGTAAATAAAGTATTTGTTAAATTACTCGGTTATGAAGTATTTGCTGAAAGAAACGGTGGATATCCTACAGGTTATAACTACACAGCATCATCAATTAAGCTCTTAAAAGGAATTAATCACTATGGTGAAACTCCTATTTTAAGAGGAGAACTTGCAAAAATGCTCGTAAATATGTTTGATGTTGAAATGGTTGCCCTCGGTTATGTAACAGACGAAGGCACTGCATCATATCAGCAGTCAAATAAAAAATTCCTTGAAGAAAAACTTGAAATTTTCACAACAAAAGGCGAACTTACCAGCACATCTGTAACTGGTCTTTACGGTGAAAGCGATATTTCAAAAGGTGAAGTTGTTATTGGTGGCGTTGTATATAAAGTAGCAGAAGGTGCTGAATATATCAACAGCTTCCTTGGTAAACTCATTGACGTATATTATGTAAAAGATTCAAGTGACAGAAATATCGTTCTTTATGCAAAAATTTCAGACGATGTTGACGAATTCGTTGTTGACCTTAAGGATTTTGTAAGTTTTTCAAGCGGAACTCTTAAATATTATGACGACAATGATAAAGTTGAAAAATTAGATTTAGCTACTGTACCTGTAATTATTTTCAACGGTACTTCAGTTAATGCAATTAGCACAGAACAGATTAAAGAATTCTATAATGGTACTATTACTGCAATCAATTCTGATAGCAAGGGCGAATATGATATGCTTGTTATTGATGCATACAGATCTATGTATGTAAAGAATTATGCAAATGACGGCATTGTTATAAACGGCCTTTTAAAACAGGGTGTTGATGATGAAGCAGTTTTAAATCTCAGAGAAGAAGATAACAAAAACAAAGTTATTACATACTACAAAAACAACCTTCCTGCATCAGCTACAGATGTTATGAGAAATTCTGTAATTGACGTAGCAGCAAGTGAAGGCGAAATTAAAGTAATTATTACTAAAGAAACAAAAGATTGCACAGTTAAAGCTGTTTCACAAGATATAGATGGATACTTCATTTATGATGAAGAAGGAAATGGCTATAAAGTTGCCGATGATTTCCTTAAAGCTACAGCTGCAAGTATTCCAGAGGTAGGCTCAAGATGTGTTCTTTACTTCAATAGCTTTGGTGAAGTAGCTTATGCTGAAATTTCTTCTGCTGATTATGCAAACACAGGTCTTGTTATAGAAGCATCAGAAGAAGGCAGAGGCCTTAAGAGAGGCGTAAAAGTTAAAATCTTCTCAAGCACTGGAAGATTTGTTGAATATAATCTCGCTGAAAAGGTAACATATACTAACAGTGAAAATGTTCAAGAAAAAATTGCAGACTCAAAGATGGTTCCAATACTTGCAGGACTTAAAAATAAGCTTATAACATTCAAACAGGATGCTGATAAAAATATCTCTGCAATTAATGAGCCTGTTAAATTTGAAGACAGAAAAACAAGAGATCAGGGCAGAACTGGTGTAATTTACCAGTCAAAGGATACTGCACCATACAGATCAGGTAATATGGCTTTTTCTGCTTATATTACAGCAAATACAACTATATTCAGCATTTCAAGTAGTGTTGGACTTCCTGAAGAAGAAAAGTATAGCGTATATACTAAAAAAGAACTTGATTCTTACCCTGACTTAACTCTTACATCTGCAATTGCATACAACACAAACAGAGACTCACTTGAAGCAGATTATATTGTTTCATTCAATACAGCATTAACAACATTCGATTTAGCAATTAACAAAACACCATTATTTGTAGTTGACAAAGTTAAGCAGGGCACAAATTCAGATGGTGATACTACAGTTATGGTTGAAGGTACATTCCTTGGCAATGGCAGAATGCCTGTAGGAACAAAAAAGACTTACAAGAGCTCAACAGGCGCATTCTCAAATATGGGACCTTTGGTAGGAGCAGATACAGAAGCTAAATATGAAGTTCAGAAGGGTGATATTATCAGCTGTATGGAAATTGGCGGAGATGTTAAATATGCAGCTCTTATATACAGAAGAGATAATTACGCTTATCCTACTAACAAAAGATATGCAGATGGTGGCTTAGTAGGTATTAACAGCGGTATTTACGATAACACAAATAATTCAAACCCTTACCATTTTACAGGATCAGGTGCTACAATTGAAGTAAATGGATATAATGCAGTTGTAGCCAGTCTTGGAGCAAACAACACAGTTGCTACATCATGGAGATTCTATGATATGTTTGTATTAAGTGCAGACGAAAAGTATATTACATTAACAACTCAGGACTTATCATTACCTGGTAGTGTACCTGACTATAATAATGAGAATTATACTATTGTTTCAATTCCGGTTCAGACTAATATGACACAGCAGACTAAAAAAGGTGATACATACACAAGCAGTGCGATATATTTTACTGACATGAAAACCTATGAAGCTAATCTTAACGACTGCTCAAGAGTGTTTATGATCACATATAACTTGAATCCATATAAGCTTATCGTGCTTAATGAAGAGTGATAGGAGGGAACAAAAATGAAAAAGATAATTTCAATTATAATAGCTTTAACAATGCTTCTATCAACTGTAAGTGTATTTGCGTCAACAAGCATTGGTGTAGATATGCTTGATGTTAATCTTTCAGACAATGTTATAAAAGTTAAATTAGAAAATGCTGAAAAAGGTGAAAGCATATTTTTGGTTGTAACTAATCCAACTTATGATGAGAGTGCAGCAGATGTTAAGAATGCAGTACAGAACTATAGCAATCTTACAGCTGATGATGAAGGAAAAGCTGAATACTCATTTAAGCTTTTTGCAGCACTTGATGGTGAATACAAAATTTATGCAAACGGCAATTATCTTGCATCATTTAAATATGATATAAAAGCTACTAAGGATGCAGTTGAAAAAATCGAAGGAAATGCAAAAAACAACAAAGCAGCACTCGTAGAAGACTTAAAAGATGCAGAAGTATTGAAGAGTCTTGCACTTGACACTTTTGAACCAATAGTAAATGCAGAGAAGATTGGTCTTGATATGTCAAAAGTAGTTGAAAAACTTGCTAATGAAGTAACTAATACTACTTTCACAGGTTCAGATGCAGAAAATGGTGCAAAAATGCAGAGCATCATCAAAAC
>JAZSLZ010000127.1:0-8546 GCA_045535635.1 Clostridia bacterium | reverse complement strand
AGCAAGTTCAATGCATTCTTCAAGTGCCTTTTTAACTGCTTCTGTAATAATAACAGAACCGCTGACTGCTTCACCGCCGTGAACAACTCTGTGACCTACTGCTGTGATTTCGCTCATATCTGCGATAACGCCGTGTTCTTTATCAACAAGTGCTGCAATAACTGCGTTGATTGCATCACTATGGTCTTTCATAGGGATTTCAAGTGGGAATTTTTCACCCTTAGCCTGATGTGTTAAAAGTGAACCGTCAAGACCGATTCTTTCACAAAGACCTTTTGCCATTACATCGTTTTTATCCATATCAATAAGCTGATATTTAAGTGATGAGCTACCTGCATTTATAACTAAAATTTTCATTTTATTACTTCCTTTCAAATATTATTTCATACCCTGTGCCTGAACTGCTGTGATTGCAACAACACCAACGATATCATCCGCACTGCAACCTCTTGAAAGGTCATTGATTGGCATTGCAATACCCTGTGTTACAGGGCCATAGGCTTCTGCTTTTGCAAGTCTCTGAACAAGTTTGTAGCCGATATTACCTGCATCAAGATCAGGGAATACGAGAACATTTGCTTTACCTGCAACAGGTGATTCAGGAGCTTTTGATGAGCCTACACTTGGAACGATTGCTGCATCAAGCTGAAGTTCGCCGTCAACCTTAAGGTTTGGATTAGCTTCCTTACAAATTCTTGTTGCTTCAACAACTTTATCAACATCTGCGTGTTTAGCTGAGCCTTTTGTTGAGTGTGAAAGCATTGCAACTATTGCTTCTTCTTCAGCTAAAAGCTCAAATGATTCTGCAGAACAAGCAGCAATTGCAGCAAGTTTTTCAGGATCAGGATTCTGTTCAAGACCGCTGTCTGCAAAAATAAATGTTCCGTTTGCACCGTATTCGCAGTTTGGAACAACCATTACGAAGAAAGCTGATACAAGCTTAACACCAGGTTTTGTTTTGATAATCTGAAGTGATGGTCTTAATGTATTTGCTGTTGAGTGACAAGCACCTGAAACAACACCGTCTGCATCTCCTGCTTTAACCATAAGACATGCATAGTACATATAGTCTTCAAGCATTGTTTTCTTTGCTTCTTCATATGTAAGACCTTTTGATTTTCTTAATTCAACAAAAAGATTTGCATATTCTTCTGTTTTTTCATAAGTAAACGGATCAATAATTGTAGCCTTTGAAATATCAAGGCCTTTGCTGTTTTCTTCAACTTCAGCAGGTGTGCCGATAATAATAAGGTCAGCAATATCCTCTTTTAAGATTTTTTCAGCTGCTTCAAAAGTTCTTCTGTCCATTGATTCAGGGAGAATAACTGTTTTTTTGTCAGCTTTAGCTCTTTCTTTAATACGATCTAAAAATGCACTCATTTTTTCAACATCCTTCCATTTTATTCATAATTACTTATATTATAAAACAATTTTATTGAAATTTCAATAGTATTTTAACTGTTTTTGTGTTATAATGTAAAAAAAGGAGTGAGTTTTTTGAAAATTTTGGGCATTATAGCAGAATACAACCCTTTCCACAACGGGCATAAATACCAGATTGAAAAAGCAAAAGAGCTTATAAATCCTGATTTGACTATTATAGCTATGAGTGGAAATTTTGTTCAAAGAGGCGCACCTGCTATTTTTGACAAATGGTCAAGAGCAAAATTTGCTCTTGAAAACGGAGCAGATTTAGTTGTTGAAATTCCTGTCTGTTTTTCTATGGCTTCTGCCGAAAGATTTGCCTTTGGCGGTGTTTATCTTTTAAATCAGCTTGGAATTACTCATCTTTCTTTTGGTGCAGAAAATTCCCTAAATGAACTTATTGGTGCGGTTGACAGTCTTGAAAATCTGGATAGTGAGCTTCTTAAAAGCTCTCTTGCACAGGGGAACTCCTTTGCAAAAGCAAGAGAACAGGCATCAGGTACTGATATTTTATCAAAGCCGAACAATATTTTGGGTTGTGAATATATTAAAGCAATAAGGAAAATAAACAGTAAAATAATTCCTGTCCCTGTTGAAAGATTTATGGCAAATCACAACGAAGAAGTTCCATCAGGCAATTTCTGCAGTGCATCTTATATAAGAAACAACATTGACGGTAACATATCGGCTTATACCCCTGTTGATTTTTCAAAGCTTACCCCTGTTTTTGCAGAAAGCTTCACAAAGGCAATCAAATATGCAGTTATTTCAAAAGGTCCTGAATATATAAAAAATGTGTGTGAGGTTCGTGAAGGTCTTGAAAATAAAATTTACGAGAATGCTTTCAAAGATGGTACTCTTGACGATTTTATTTTGTCCGTAAAATCAAAAAGATACACATATAGCTCAATTTCAAGAATGCTCTTCAATATTTTGCTTGACATACGAAAAGACAATATTTCTGATGCACCTGAATTCATAAGAATATTGGGACTAAAAAAAGAAAAATCAGGATATTTAAAAGCAATATCCCCCTCTCTTCCCATTATAACAAAATGTGCAGATGCACAAAAAAACCTTCTGACGCAAGACTTTAAGGCAACAGACATTTATAACCTATTTGCAAATAAAAACGGAAGAGCAGATTTAACCATTTCGCCGGTCATACTATAAAAGGGGATGTTTAAAAACATCCCTTCCTTCAGAGGAAATAGGAAAAATGCTTCAGAATGAGCAAACTGAACCCATAGGGGTTACCCGAAGGCGTATGTGTATACGCCGAGCTGGTGAAGTTTGTTCATAGCAAAAGGCATAAATTCAAAGAACAACCTCAAAAATTGAGGTTGTTCTTCATTTTGTTATAGATTGAAACTTTTCAGATATTTATACCAATATTTATAACTGCCTTTTTGCGTTCTGGAGTATTTTAACATTTCCTTTTAATATTTATATTTTTTCTGCTTTGCAAATATATAAACAACAGTGAGAACAACTGCCATAATTTCTGCAAGGACTACAGAAATCCATATTCCGTCAACCTTCCATATAAGCGGAAGAACTATAACTGCCGCAATCTGAAAAACAAGTGTTCTTAAGAAAGATATAATTGCCGATGTCAGTCCGTCGTTTAGTGCAGTAAAGAACCCTGAGCCAAAGATTGCAAACCCTGCAAATAAAAATGAGAAAGAAAAGATTAAAAAACCTCTCAAGGTCATTTCCATTAAAGCTTTATCATAGCCTACAAAAGCCTGTGCAATCGGTTTTGCAAAAGCTTCCGCAACTACAAACATCAAAACCGCAAATGCAGATATTATAACAGTGCTTTTCCTTAAAAGACTTTTAAGCTCGTTATGATTTTCTGCACCGAAGTGATAACTTATAATAGGTGCAGTTCCTACACTATAGCCAATAAACATAGAAAGAAAAGCAAAGTTTACATACATAATAACACCATACGCCGCAATTCCGTTTTCACCTGCATATTTCATAAGCTGGATATTATAAAGCATACCAACAACAGACATTGCAATATTGCTCATAAGCTCTGAGGAACCGTTGGTACACGCCTTAAAAAGTGCTTTTCCGTCATAATTAAATCTCTGAAGCCTTAAAAGGCTTGTGTTCTTTGAAGAAAAATATATAACAGGTACTACTCCGCCAACTACCTGACTTAATGCAGTTGCAAGACCCGCTCCTACTATTCCCCATCTAAACACCGCCATTAAAAGTGCATCTAAAATAATGTTGGTAACCCCTGCAACTATTGTACTGTAAAGACCAAGTTGAGGTTTTTCTGCGGTAACAAAAAATGTCTGGAACTCAAGCTGAAGCATAAAAAACGGAAGTGCCGCAAGATTTATTCTTCCATATATAATACAGTCATTAAGCATTTGTCCCTCTGCACCAAAGCTTTTTGCAATCTGTGGCAAAAAGATAATGCTTAAAACCGAAATTACAACACCTGTTACAAAAGTGCAAAAAACGAAAAACGAAAATAAGTTATTTGCCTTTTCACCCTTGCCTTCTCCCATAGTTTTAGCAATAAGTGCCGAGCCACCTGTGCCGAACATAAATCCCGGTGCCGCCAAAACCATAAGAATGGGCATTATAAAATTTACTGCCGCAAAAGGTGTTTTCCCCACAATGTTTGAAACAAAAAAGCCATCAACAACACCATATATTGATGTAAAAACCATCATTATTATAGACGGCAGCGTAAACTTTATTAACTTTCCGTAATTAAAATGTTCTGAAAGTTGAATGTTCATTTTTTAATTTTCTCCCAGTATTCCTTTGTTGCCTGTTCATTTTTGTTTTCTGCAGGAATGTAGAATTTTTCATTTTTAATTTTGTCAGGCAAATATTGTTGTTTTACATAGTGATTTTCATAGGCATGAGGATACTTATATGTTAGTCCTCTTCCAAGCTTTGCCGCACCGCTGTAGTGTGCGTCTTTTATATGTGCAGGAATTTCTCCTGTATCTTCACTTTCAATAAGGGCAATCGCCGCATCTATAGCATTTATTGCCGAATTTGATTTTGGTGCGTTTGCAAGAGTAAGAGTCGCATTTGCAAGAGGTATTCTTGCTTCAGGAAAGCCAAGCTGAAAGGCACTGTCACAACAGCTTTTAACAATAACCGACGCCATTGGATATGCAAGTCCGATGTCTTCAGATGCAATTACCATAAGTCTTCTGCAGATACTCATTAAATCTCCTGATAAAATAAGCTTTGCAAGATAAAACATTGCCGCATCAGGATCTGACCCTCTTATTGATTTCTGAAACGCAGATAAAAGATCATAGTGATTATCTCCGTCTTTATCATATTTAAGTGCGGTTTTTTGCGTAACCTGACAAACATCATCAAGGGAAATTTCAATTTTCCCCTCTGTGTAAATTTTAGCAAGAACAGACATTTCAACTCCATTAAGGCATTTTCTCACATCTCCCCCTGCAACATTTGCAAGATGAGTAAGAGCATTTTTCTCGAACGCTATTTCCTTTTTATATTCTTCTTCAAGAATTTTAACAGCTCTTTCTGCCGCTTTTTCTATTTCCTCTGCCGTAAGTGCTTTAAATTCATAAACGCAGCATCTTGATAAAAGGGCATTATAAATATAAAAATAAGGATTTTCTGTTGTACTTGCAATAAGTGTAATTTTACCGTTTTCAATTACTTCCAAAAGAGACTGTTGTTGTCTTTTGTTAAAGTTCTGGATTTCGTCCAAATATAAAATAACACCATTACCTGTCATTAATGTATCAAGCTCTGCAATAATATTTTTTATATCAGAAACCGAACAGGTTGTTGCATTTAATTTATAAAGCTTTTTGTTTGATTTTGCCGCAATAATATTAGCAACAGTTGTTTTACCCACTCCTGAAGGTCCGTAAAAAATCAGGTTAGGTATTTCTCCCCCCTGTATAACCTCATATAAAATTTTTCCTTTGCCTATAAGATGGCTCTGACCTACAACTTCATCAAGCCTATTCGGTCTTATTCTGTCCGCAAGTGGAATTCTCATAACAAACCTCTTTCAATATTAATACAAAAATTATATAATATATTAACCTTAAAGTCAATATTGCTTAAATTGTGTAAGTATGATATACTTTTGTGTGGTGATGATATGAATAAAAGAGATTTTATATTAAACTTGATAGAAATATACAACAACGAATATCCTGATGCAAAATGTTCGTTGGAAACTGAAAACCCTCTTCAGCTTTTAATATCAACTCAACTCTCTGCGCAGTGCAGGGACGAAAGAGTTAATATTGTAACCAAAGAATTATATGCTAAATATAAAACTGCAGAGGATTTTGCAGCTGCCAATGTTAAAGATATTGAAAACATTATTAAATCTCTTGGTCTTTACAAAAACAAGGCAAAAAATATAGTTGCCTGTTGTAAAAAGCTTGTGGAAAATTTTGGCGGTCAGGTGCCTGATACAATGGATGAGCTTTTAACACTTGACGGCACAGGAAGAAAAACTGCAAATCTTGTGCTTGGTGATGCTTTCGGTAAGCCAGGAGTTGTGGTAGATACTCACATGATAAGACTTGCAAACAGAATGAAACTGGCAAGTGGCAAAGATCCATACAAAATTGAACTTGCACTGAAAAAGCTTATCCCTGATGAGCATCAGTCAAGATTTTGTCACCAGACTGTTCTTCACGGCAGAAAGTACTGTGATGCAAGAAAGCCACTATGTAACAATTGCCCTGTTAACCAAATCTGCCCCAAAAACATATAAAATCCTTCAAATCAAGCTATATTGTATCATTTATTTGTAAAACAAGCGGCATATGCCGCTTATTTTATTCTTCCAAAAGAAAATATCCCACAGCCGCAACATTTAGATTTTCTTCCTGCCTCTGTATTATCTGCATAAATCCCCATAATAACTCTCAATTCGTTTGGAGAAAGCTTTCTTTTAAATCTTTTTATTGCTTTCGCCTGAATTATTGCTGCCGCTCCTGAAATAAGCGGAGCCGCCATTGAAGTTCCGCTCAACACAGCGTAGGAACCATTTTTATATGTTGAAAGAATATCAACCCCAGCTGCAGCCAAATCAATTTCATTTCCATAAGAACTAAAATCACTTTTAACCTTATTTATATCAACCGAGCTTACTGCAACAACACCCTCATATCTCCCTGGGCAACTGACTTTTCGTTCGCCTCGGTTTCCTGCTGCCGCCACCATAAATATATTATTTTCAAAGCACTTTTTAACAAGTCTCTTTTCCTCTTCATCCTCTTCGCTTGATGAATATGACATATTCACTATATCAACTTGCTTTTCAATCATCCACTCAAGACTTTTTCTGATTGCGTCTTTATCTCCTTTACCTTGTCCGTCAAAAGCTTTTGCCACATAAATTTCACATTCAGGTGCAACTCCAACAACGCCTATTCCGTTCATTCTTGCTCCCACGATACCTGCAACATGAGTACCATGCCCTGCATCATCCTGAACATCATTGATATTTTCAGTGGTATAATTTATAAACTCTTTAACCTGAAGATCAGGGTGCTTCATATCAATACCTGTATCTATAATTCCAACCTTTATTCCTTTTCCTTTCGTTTCATTCCATTCGTAATTTGCACCTGTCATCTTAACACCGTAGCTCATAACTTCTTTTTTTATATCAACCTTACTTATCATAGTGTAGTCGGCAATATAATACAAAAAATCACCTCTGTACAGTTTATGCACAAAGGTGTTTTTTGTTATTTTACTTTATTTAAAATTTCAATGGTTGCTTCACTTATTGCTACCGCCATTTCTTTTCTGAAATCCTTATCCACAAGCAGAGCTATATCATCTTTATTAGTCATAAATGCTCCCTCAATAATAAATGACGGCATATTTGATCTGTATATGACAATGTATCTTGGATTATCCACAACACCTGCTTTTCTAAGTCCAAGTGATGTTAGCTTTTCATAATATACCTTAGCAATTTCCTCGTTAGTCATATTCTCAAAACTACTTTCCTGATTTGAGTAATATATCTGTGTTCCTTTTACTTCAGAATTTGTGGATGCATTATTGTGAATACTTAGATAAAGTGTACCATTTTTCTTGTTGGCAATTTCAGGACGCTCTAAAATATCCACGGTTGAATCGTCATCTCTTATCATATATGTATCTATCCCTGCTTCGTTAAGCATTTTTTCCACGTGAAGAGCAATATCAAGGTCTATATCCTTTTCATACACATCATCACCGTCATACACTCCAATAGATCCAACATCCTGACCGCCATGTCCCGGGTCAATTATAACAAGATGGTCTTTAGCAGTTTCACTTACTTCAGGAAGCTCTACCGCCTCTTCCTCACTTTCAGCTTCAGTACCAAAAGTTATTATATAATTTGTACCTTGTTTTTTTGCAGTGTAATTAGTAAATTTGTCAGCTTCCAACACCACTCTGGCAATGGTTTTTTCAAACTGTCCCAGTCTTACACCCTTGATATGTTTACTTTCAATGGTGTGTGTTGTTATATTTGTATCAAGTGTAGTATCATCAAAATCAAAAACATATCTGTTAGGTTTCTGTAGCTTCATAGTATAAACTTCCGCTTCTCCTACACCTTTAATTGTTATTTCTGTAGTGTTATTTCCTTTTTCAACAGACACTCCTGTTAAATAGTTTGCGGTTTTAACATTTTCTTTTTCTTCTTCGTCAGGCTTCGTTTTCACTGTTACTGTTCTGGTTTTATCATCCCAGTCAACTTTAAACTCAAGGCTTTCAGAAACAAAACGAACAGGTATCATAGTTCTTGAATTTATAATTCTTGCAGGAACATCAAGCTCTTTGTAAAGATTATCAACAATGGCAACCACAGAATCTGCAAATAAAAGTATTTCTGTTTCACCATAGCTTATGGTTATCTTCTTGGTTTTTTCATTCCAGCCCACCTTCGCTTCCAGCGACTCGAAAAGTGCTCTTACAGGCACAAGGGTTCTGCCGTTTTCAATAACAGGTGGAACGTCTGTTTCTGCCACCTTCCCATCAACCACCAATTTTACATCAGGAAGCTTATCTGCAAGTGCAGTTATATTCAAAACTGTCAGCATGATAAATGCCAATACAATTGAAATTAT
>JAZSLZ010000054.1:0-9319 GCA_045535635.1 Clostridia bacterium | reverse complement strand
GTTCCGCTTCCTTTACATTGGATATAAAAGCCGTCTCAACAAGTATTGCAGCCATATTTGTGCTTCTTAATACCTTTGCGTTGTATTCTTTTACACCTCTGTCAGATGTATTAAAAGCCTCAACGATTTCTTTTTGTACTTTTTTTGCAAGTTTTTCTGCTTCACCGCCAAATTTATACACAAGAACCTCTGTACCGTTTGCTGAAACATTTATATGTGAGTTACAGTGTATGCTTATAAATAAATCACATTCATTCTCGTTTGCAATACGGCATCTTTTTGCAAGAGAGTCATCAGAATTAAGTCCTAAATTTTGTGAAAGATATGTTCTTGTCATAATAACTTCAACACCAGCTTCTTCAAGCATAAGTTTAAGCTTCGATGCAATACCAAAGGTTACATCCTGTTCTCTTAAGCCATTTCCTGTTGCACCTGTGTCATAGCTTGAAAAGTTATGCCCTGCATCTATACATATTTTCATTCCACAATCACCTCCGCACTTCCTGACACACCGTTTTCTGATGTTATCGTAATGTTTTTCGTTTTATCAATTGCAAGTATTTGTTCTGCCAATGAACCTGTTATCTCTGTTAATATTGGTGTTTCCAATACATACTGAAACTCAGGATATATTCCAAGTGTTTTTGTAAGATGCTTCCACGCATCTTCTTTGGTTGTCCACAAATCACAATATTCCTTCGATGGAACCATCCAAATTTGAGATACCTTTGAGTCTGTTTTAGCTAAATACCAAATAATATAATCTTGAAATTCCCAAGCAGACTTATAATTACCAAAATTCGATATTTTTTCATTATTTTTAAGGTAATCATTCGGGTGATGCAGATTTTGTATAACGCCTCGATTACTATTAATTCTGCTAAAAGATGTTGGTTTTATATGAAAAATGTTCTGTTCAAACCACACCTTACCCTCTTTAGTATAAATTTTATCTTTATACTCTCCTATTCCACGCATTGTTGTGATTGGATGGACATATCGTTCAAAAGGAAGCTTTGTATATGAGCCTTTCGCAAGTATTGGCTTTACAACTATATTTTCATACTTATAACTATTAGGAATAATTTGCAGATATATCTTTTGATATATATATTTACTTTTATCTATGGTAATGCTCATAATAAATTTTTTATAATTATTGGCATTGAAATAAACATTCTTTTTAGTCTCTTTATTAGTTGCACAAATTATCAGACTAAGGGGTTTTACTTCGTTGACATCCATAGCAAATGTATAAGTTTCACCATCATTTAACAATTCATTCAAATCCCCGGAATATAAGCTCATAATTGAAATACTTTCTCTTTCATCTGTAGCGTTTATAATGATTGAGCCATCCCCTGAAGATGCATCATATTTTACCAAAGCATCTGTTGTTACTGAAGATAACGGTCTAAGCAAATTCTTTCCAAACGGAGTGTTTTCATCTATTCTGATAAATTCTTCTTCGTAGGGTTCGTATGGTAGTGCTTCTGTGCCTTCGTTGAGCATAAAAGTATCAACATCAACATAAACATAATTTACATAATTCTTTTCAAACAAACCAATTTCTACTACAGTTTTCCCTGCTACTGAGCTTTTTGTAACAAGCTTCCAATCAGTATCGTTTTGTTCTATAGTAGCCAAAGTATAAGTACCGTCAGAATACCAAAATGCAAACCAACAACTTCCTTGAGTATTATTTGTGCTAAAGTTTTCACATTTAACATAGGCTGAAACTGTGTATTGCGTGTTTTCTTTAAAATCAAATGAATGCTTTAACCTCACATTATCTCTAAATTTTATATACTTCCTTCCAGATTCTTCATCGACATCTTCAAGATAGTTATTAGCACCAACATATGGATAGTAAGGAGAAACCAGACTATTCCCCACAACCTTAATAGTCGGATTCTCAACACTCATAATATCTATAGGAGCCTCAGGTGCAGGAATTCCATCCTGCACCGAATTTCCATATAAATAAAGTTCATCTGTCTGATTAGCCAAAAGTAATCTTCTTCTGTAATTACTCATCACCCATCACCTCTGGCATATCAACTACTTTGTGTACTTCGTAGTATTTATCATCTTTAAGTTCATAGCTTGTCTCAATATACTGATTAAAGTCTGCTTCTGGCATTTCTGCAGTAACAAGCTCTCTGTATCCTGCTTCAATAAAATGTTCCTTTTTAGGATTGAATACACACACATTATATTCCTTCCCATCAATAATCTTTTTATATCTCAATACTTTTTTATCATCAGCTTTTATATAGCTTTCTCCGACTTTTTTAATCATAATGTCACCTCCAAAGGTGTTCCTACTATTACACCTACTCCATTTACTACAGATACTTCGTAAATGTGCTTATTTTTAATCCTTGGTTCTTTTACCCAAACAATTTCATTTGTTTTATAAATTACACTAAATGAAAATTCACTTATGTCCTCAGGAGTTTCAAAAGAGAACATATATTCATCAAGTCTTGATGTGTCAGCGGAAGCCCCCAGTAATACTATAATCTTATTCTGAGGCTTAATTTCATAATACCTGCCACTAAACACAGACACATATTCAAGATTATCAATTTTTACTTTTTTTAGTGCACTCTCCCCTGCAATACTTTGAAATTCCAGACTTATGTTTTTTGCAAATTCTTCTGCAGTTGAACCCTCGTATCCACAAACTTTTAATTTAGAAAAGACAAGAGCTCCAATCTTTGTTACATTATTTTTAAACACAATTTTTTCTATTGAAGAATCCATTCCTACATAGTTCCCCACTTCATCAACATTTTCAGGAAGTACAATTTCTTTTAATCCACTTGTTCCTAAGAAAGCATTCTCCTTGACTGTTTTAAGAGAATCAGCAAATCTTATGTTACCAATATTTGCATAGCTGAAAACCGATGCACCTATTTCTGTAATTCCTTCATTAAAAATAATCTCTTTAATTTCAATTTTCACATTATCTGATGCTTTTTTTGAAAAACTGCCATCAGCTACTTTTTCAAGACCTTTTGGCATTATAACCTTATTTGCAATAAACTCTGTTTTTTCAGGAATTGCTATCTCAGAAATGCCGTACGGAAATGCAATTGTTTCATATTCCGAGTAATCTGTGTTAAGTAAATCTGTTACTTTTCCGTCTTTTATAGTAACATCAACATTTTCCTCAAGAATATAAATATTATCTTCTCCATAAACCGTCAAATTGTTTATACGCTTCTCGGTCTCAAGTTGATTTTTAACAATCTGTTGTGTAAGTTTGTTTATGGGGTCAATATTGTTTTCGGTTACTTCAGATGTGTTACCTGTATCTTTAACATTAAAGAGCATTTCTCTGCAAGTTACTACTGTCTCCTGGTCACAGATTGACAGATACAAGGTAAGAGGACCTTCCTTGCTGTACATATTTGAATTCATTATGTATGTTGCTGTTCCATCTTCAGCAAGTTCTCCATAATCAAACACAGATGTATCATCTGCTCTTATGGCAGTGATTTTAAATATTCCTTTTTCTGCTTTACTATCCCAGATTATTTTGTAAGCATTACAATCGGTTGTAATAAGCGGAGTTGTAATTTTCCGACTGTAATTCTCCCCTACATAAATGTTTCTATACATATTTTCTCCTTTCAATTAGAAATTTACAACACATATATTTTACAACAGTTTACGCAGGACATACAAGGACATAAAAAAAAATAAGAACAATCCCACCAAATTGGGACTGTTCTTTAGGTTATCTCAATGTTATATTAAGTTTAAATTCAAGGTCTTTTAAGATTTTTGTAACTGCTTTATCGATTACTTTCTGTGAAAGTTCTTCGTTTTCAGGAGTTAAGATAACATTAAATGCCATACTCTTCTTGCCTTCACCAATCTGCTTACCTCTGAAAATATCAAAAAGCTTGATTTTTGTTACATACTTACATGATTTTCTGATTGATTCTTCAATTTCACCGCATGTAACCTCTTCATCGCAAACAAAGGCAAAGTCTCTTTCAACTTCAGGGAATTTTGAAATAGGTGCGTATTTCATTGTTGGCTTGAAATTCTTTTTAAGAAGCTCGTAGTTGATTTCTGCAACGAACGCATCTTTTCCAAGTGAAATTTCTTCACAAACCTCATAAGAAAGCTTACCCATATAACCAACCACTTCACCACCGCAGAGAATTTCTGCAGTAATACCAGGGTGAAGGAATGTTTTTTCTGCTTTTCTGTATGAGAATTCAATGTTAAAGTCTTCTGCAAGACCTTCAACAATACCTTTTAATTTGAAGAAGTCTTCACCATCGCCATAAGTACCGATTACAATTGTTTTATTCTCATCAGGAAGCTCTGTAAGCGGGAACTGCTTTGCAATATAAACATTTGCAAGTTCAAAAAATCTTCCTTCCTGATTTCCGTTTTTGAAGTTCTTAACCATAATGTTAATTATGTTAGGAACAAGTGTTGTGCACATAATTGAATAGTTTTCACTTATAGGATTATCTATTCTAATTGCTTTTCTTAATTCATCATCCTCTTTAAGCTTTAACATATCAAGCTCTTTTGTTGAGTAGAAGCTGAATGTTACAGTTTCATAAGCTCCCTGATTCTTAAGAGCATTTTTAGCTTTAAGCTCCATTTTCTGTGCTTCTGTAAATCCGCCGTTTGTAACAGTTGCAAATTTAAGCATCTGAGGAACAATATGGTCATATCCGTAAAGTCTTATTACTTCTTCTGCAAGATCTTCATAACCTGCAACATCTTCTCTGTAAAGAGGTGCTACCGCTTTAATATTCTCTCCGTTTACTTCAACCTCAAATTCAAGGCTCTTTAATATTTCTGCAATTTTATCGTTTGGAACTTCAATACCAAGAACCTTATTGATTTTTGCAAAGGTTGTTTCAATAACTTTAGGTGTAAGTTCTTTTGAAGCAACTTCTGCTTTTGTTGCAGAAACAATACCGCAGTTTAATTCTTCGATAAGGTGAAGCGCTCTCTTCATAGCACACTGTGTTGTGAACTCGTCAACACCTTTACAGAATTTTGCAGAAGAATCTGATGTCTGTCCAAGGCTTCTTGATGTTTTTCTAACGCTGTCTCTTGCAAATTTAGCTGCTTCAAAAACAACATTTTTAGTTGTGTCTTTAATTTCACTGTTAAGACCGCCCATAATACCTGCAAGTGCAACAGGCTTTTTAGCATCGCAGATAACTAAATTATTTTCGTTAAGCTCAAATTCTTTTTCATCAAGAGTGATAATCTTCTCCCCAGCTTTTGCGCGTCTTACATCTATTGTTTTGCCCTCTAAATCAGAGAGGTCAAATGCGTGCATAGGCTGACCAAGCTCCATAAGAATAAAGTTTGTAATATCAACAATGTTATTAATTGAATTAATACCAACAAGTGCTAAACGCTTTCTCATCCATTTAGGTGCTTTTTCAATTTTAACATCCTTAACAAAATGACCAATATATCTTGGACAAAGGTCCTGGTCCTTAACCATAATTTTAATTTCATCATCATTTGCTTCTGCCTTTTCCGTGTAGCTCATATCAGGCATTTTAACAGGCTTTTTAAGGATAGCCGCAATTTCTCTTGCAAGGCCAAGTATTGACTGACAATCTGGTCTGTTTGCTGTAATACCAATATCGAAAATATAATCGTCAAGACCTACTACCTTGCAGATGTCCTCACCGATTTTTGCATCTTCTTCAAGAATTAAAATTCCGTAAACATCTGCACCTTCGTACCAGTCGTCGTTAATTCCAAGCTCTTCACCTGAACAAAGCATACCGTTTGATTCAACGCCTCTTAACTTGCCTTTTTTTATTTTAATGCCATTTGCTAAGGTTGAACCATCAAGTGCAACAGGAACCTTTGCTCCTACAAAAACATTGTCTGCACCTGTTACAATCTGTATTTCTCTGCCGTATTCATCACCGCAGTCAAGCTGACAAATCTGAAGATGGTCTGAATCCTGATGCTTTTCAATCTTTGTAATTTGACCAACTACACATCTTGAAATTTCTTCACCAAGATAAATAAGCTCTTCAACTTCAAATCCGCTTGAGAAAAGCTTTTCTTCAAGCTCTTTAACTGAAATGTCTATATCAACATAATCTTTTAACCAACTAAGTGGTGCTTTCATACAATTCCCCTCCTTACTTCTGCTGCTGTTTGAACTGTTTTAAAGTTCTTACATCGTTATCAAATAAAATGTGAATATTATTGATTCCGTATTTAAGCATTGCAATTCTGTCTATACCGATACCAAAGGCAAGACCTGAATATTCTTCAGGGTCAATACCGCAGTTTTCAAGCACAACTCTGTTTACAATACCGCCGCCTAAAACTTCAATCCAGCCTGTGCCTTTGCAAAGCTTACAACCTGATCCGCCACATTCACAGCAGGTAACATCAACTTCAACGCTTGGTTCTGTAAATGGGAAGAATGAAGGACGGAGTCTTGTCTTTGTGTCGCTTGAAAAAATCTTTTTAGCTAGAAGATCAAGCATACCGTAAAGGTCACAAACAGAAATATTTTTATCAACAACAAGACCTTCCATCTGGTGGAACATTGGTGAATGTGTTGCATCATAGTCTGAACGGAAAACTCTACCTGGGCTTAAAACCTTGATAGGTGGTTTTTTGTTTTCCATAACTCTTATCTGTCCAGGTGATGTCTGTGTTCTTAAAAGGATTTTTTCATTAATATAAAATGTGTCCTGTTCTGCTCTTGCAGGATGGTCCTCAGGAACATTAAGGGCAGTAAAGTTATAATAATCTGTTTCAATTTCAGGGCCTTCAAAAACATCAAATCCCATACCCTGAAAAATAGAAATAATTTCGCTTTTAACCAATGTTACAGGGTGAAGTGCACCTGTTTCGTTTTTAGATGCAGGAAGTGTTACATCAACTGCCTCAGAAGCATTTTTAGCAGCAAGTTCTGCATTCTTTAATTTTTCTTCAACCTGATCGAAAAGAGCTTCAGCTTTATTTTTAAACTCGTTGATTACTTTACCGATTAAAGGTCTTTCTTCAGGAGCGTAGTTTTTAAGCTCTGTCATTAAAGCAGGAATTGAGCCGCCCTTTTTACTTAAATATTTTTCTCTTACAGCTTTATATTCTTCTCTTGTAATATCTTTAGAGAGAATTTCTTCAAGCTCATTTGTAAGAAGTTTAATTTTTTCTTCCATTTTATTTACCTCCAATAAAAAAATAAGAGCAAACAAGTCCAAAGGGACGAGTTTGCTCGCGGTACCACCCTAATTCAGACAAATATGTCTGCACTTTTTGATGTTTATTGCACATCTGCATCCTGTTTAACGCCATTTGCTTTTCACAGGCAGCTCCCATGCTGAAATTCACATACGTTCTTTATAAAAGCACTTACAGCCGGTGGTGCTTTCTCTCTTGATAAAGTTATACGCATACTACTTACACATTTTCATAGCCTTATATTCAACTTTATAAATTATAACATTTTAACAAATATTTGTCAAGCTGTAATCTATTTGTATTATTTACTTTCATATAATGCTTTATAAGCCTTATAGCCCATATAAATATCATATTTTGCAGCAATTTCAATTTGCTTAAAGCAAAACAGGGTTTATCGACGGTCTGAGAGCTGAACAAAAAATGTTCAGCTCTTTGAATTATTCTCCTGCGACATATATCATTTCACTTAACGGGAATTGTTTTTCTACATCTTCTACTGATACATCTGTGTTAAGGTAATGATAAATAAGCATCATTGCCGCTTCTCTTGTGGCAGGGTGAAGCTTGTGTCTGTTGTAGGAAAAGTCGCTTATGCCTGCTTTAGAGGCCGCCAGACTGTAATGGTCACCCACAAGCTCCATGGAAATGCCGTAAACCTTTACAAGCAGTTTTTCAATTTCATCAAAGGTAAAATAGCCTTCAGGTTCAATCTCAGCTATGTAACCTTTGTCCTTTGCAACCGTAAGAACACTCTCTGCCCAATGAGTGGCATTTTCAAGCTGCGGAAGCTGCCAACCTTCTGCATTTGAAAGCATTGTAAAAAACTCTGCCTGAGTTACACAGTCATAAGGTCTTATACTGCCGTCTTCATAGCCTTTTACGAAACCATTGCTTACCATATAGTCAACCTCAAGGGTGTTTTTAATTCTTATTTCGCTGTCATCTATATATTCCGTCAAAGGTTTATTTATCTTAAGCTCATATATGTAACTATCATCAAAAGTATATCCAAAAATTTTTCCGTCTATAAGTCTTACGTCGCTGAAAATAAAATCTGTAACCAGCTTTCCCTCTTTGTTGACAATTGCCTTTTTATGTTCTTTATTTTTAACTGTGAAATAATCATTGCCGATGTATTCCAATGTTGAATAATTTTCAACTACCCAGCGAGGCTCAATAAGATATGTGCCGTCAGCATTCATAATGCCCCACAAGCCGTTCAGCTTAACAAAGAAATATTTAAACTCTTCAGTGTAAAACTGAGTAAGCTGTATTTCCTCATAGATTGCAGGGACAACAATACTGCCCGATGTATCCATAACTCCTATTTTCCCATTTTCCATAAAGGTAACAAGCTTTTCCCGTATAAAGCCGTCGGTATAGTGCCATACGCTTTCAGAAATTTTATTGCCTTTACGGTCAAAATAATAAATCATATCTTCTGTTTCGGCTTTTATATATCCGTTTTCCATTAAAGCTATATTTTTATATATCATAGGAATAATAATGTTATTATTCTTATCGGCAATGCCATATTTCCTGTTGTTTCCTATTGCAAACAGATTATTGCCCTCATAATGCACATAATCATATTCACCGCCGAAAACTGCTTTCCCGTCTGCAGTTATGACATACACCTTGCCGTCTTTTTCATATTCAAACCATCCGTTTTCTATGCTTGCTGAGGATAATTTATAAGGCATAAGCTCTGTAAGCTCGTTTCCGTCTGCATCCATAACCGTATATCCAAAATCTCTGCCAACTACTGCGTATTTATTATTTTTATCAAATGTAGAAGCGTAATCGTATTTTATTTCGCATATTAATTCGCCGTTTTTATTTACATAGCCGTATTTGTCATTTTCGCTTTTTACTTTGAATATTGTTCTTGAGGGCTGAATTTCTATATCTTTATATAACGGCTCAACGATTATATTGCCTTTGTTGTCTATAATTCCCCACTTGCCGTCTTTTTTCGCTGTTATGTAGTTAAACCTGTAAAACTCGTCAAATGCGTCGGCATCACTGCATTTAAAGCCGTCCCACACAGGCTCAATCAGAATTTCGTCATTGACTTTTTGGCCATATTTACCGTCAATCT
>JAZSLZ010000122.1:0-13568 GCA_045535635.1 Clostridia bacterium | reverse complement strand
CGTTTGCAACGCAAACATATAACAAACCCTCTCAAGTTGCCTGTTTTGGCGGTTGAGAGGGTTTCTGTTTTTTAGAAAGTGTCCTTAAGGACACTTTTCCTTTGCCTAGTGCTTCTTTAGAAGCACTAGGCAAATGCGGTTTATTAAAAAATTATTTTTTCAGTATGTTCATTTTGAAAATAAGGGCGGTAACAACGGTGGAAATTATAATTTCAGGTATCATATAGCTTCCGTTGTAAATTACTGAATATGCCAGTATGCTTTGCCCTTCTTCGGCATAAACGCCCCATATAAGAAGTCCTGATAAAATGTGACAAATATATCGTAGCGTTGTTACAACAAAGGCACATACAGGAACAGAAAAGCTTTTCTTTCCAAGCATAGAATAAAGTACTCCTGAAAGTCCAAGTACACCGAAAGCAAAAATATAATCCAGCAGCACCACAAGGACAAAATTTAAAAATGTTTGTGTCGGAGGTGGGTAAAAACCGAACATCATCTGAATCAGGGCAAATGAAACAGATGAGCAAAGTCCCCATTTTGTGCCGTAAAGTATTCCTACGGCTATAACAGGCACCATAGAAGCAAGTGTTATACTTCCGCCCTGAAGCCAGGGGGCAGGTATCATTTTGCTTATAAGCATAAGCACCGTTGCAAGTGCAGTCATAAGTGCACTTATGGTTAGTTTTTTAGTTGTGTTCATAATAATTATTCCTTTCATTAATGTTTTTGAAAAGAATAATCCCAACAAAAAATCGAACCGAAGGAAAATCGGTTCGATTAAGAAATCTAAACAAATATTTCCCTACGTTGGCATTATCCAAATCAGGTTACAGGTTAAAGCGGCAATACGCTTACTCTCAGCCTACTTGCGTAAGCTCCCAATTTAATTAAGTTTTGTTCCAGAACAAAGTCATTATAATACACTTAGGTTTATTTGTCAATATGTATTGTATTTTAAACATACTGTGGTATAATGAAAGAAGAAAAGGAGAAGAATTATGGAAAAAATGATGGGTGTTATGGTTGACTGTTCAAGAAATGGTGTACTTACAGTTGAATCGGTAAAAAGATATGCAGATATAATAAAAAAGATGGGTTATAATACCCTTATGCTATACACAGAAGATACTTATGAAATAGACAATAACCCTTTCTTTGGACATTTAAGAGGAAGATACAGCAAAGCAGAATTAAAAGACCTTGATAAATATTGCGGAGAAATCGGAATTGAACTTATTCCTTGTATTCAGACACTTGCCCATCTTAACTGTATTTTTAAATGGCATTCAGCATACGGCCCTGTTAAGGATTGTGATGATATTCTTCTTTGTGAAGAAGAAAAAACATATGCACTGATTGAAGAAATGTTCAAATCTCTTGCAGAATGCTTTACCTCAAGAAAAATTCACATAGGTATGGACGAAGCATATAATGTGGGACTTGGAAAATATCTTCAGATTAACGGTATGAAAGACAGATTTGATATTATAAACAATCATCTTCATAGGGTGTGCGAAATAGCCGACAAATACGGATTTGAGCCTATGATATGGAGTGATATGTTCTGCAAACTTGCAATGGGAACAGAAAATCAGTACGCAGATGTGGATACATCAGCCATAAAAGAAAAGGCACAGCTTCCTGAAAAAATTTCTCTTGTTTACTGGGACTATTATTCAAAGGATTATGACCACTACACAAGAATGATAAGAACAAACAAGCTTTTCGGCAGAAAGGTGTATTTTGCAGGTGGTGCGTGGACATGGAGCGGTTTTTCACCAAGAAATCAGTTTTCTATAGATACAACAGAACCTGCAGTAAAGGCTTGTGCAGAAGAGGGAATTGACGGAATACTTATAACAGTATGGGGCGATGACGGAGCAGAGTGCTCACCATTTGCAATTTTGCCGTCTTTGATGTTTGCGGCAGAGTGTGCAAAAGGCAATACAGATATGGAAAGCATAAAAGCTAAATTTAAAGAAATAACAGGCAGTGATTTTGACAGTTTTATGCTTCTTGATAAGCTTTCAACACCTGGCGGAAAGCATCAGACTCGTGCAGACAGATACCTGCTGTATAATGATATGTTTATGGGTATGAGAGATTATATGTGCGACTTTAAAGATGCAGATTATTATAAAGCTGTGGCAGAGGAAATCAAAAACGCAGAGGGAAAAGGGGAGTATAAATACATATTTGATGTGTGTCACGCTCTTGCAGATGTTCTTGCAATAAAAAGCACAATTGGTATCCGCACAAGAGAAGCATATTTAAATCGTGATATGGTAAAGCTTAAAGAAATCATTGCAGACTGTGATGAAATGATTATAAGAATAAAGAATTTCCATAAGCTTCATCAGGCAAGATGGTTTAAAGATTATAAGCCACACGGATTTGATGTGCAGGATTTAAGAGTGGGTGCACTTCTGCAGAGAACAGAAAGTTGCAAAAACCGTCTTGAAATGCTTATAAATGGGGAAATAGAAGAAATACCTGAACTTGATGAACCTGTTTTAGAAGAAAGATACACAACTAATACATGGGCAAGAACAGTAACACCTAATGTATTAAGCCATGTTTGTTAACATATATTAAAGAAAAAGGAGTTATTAAAATGAAAACATTCACAAAAATTAGCGCAGAAGAATTAAATGAAAACTTTATTGATTTAATAGGCAACAAGTGGATGCTTATAACTGCAAGTAAAGACGACAAAGTAAATACTATGACAGCCAGTTGGGGCGGTGTTGGTGAGCTCTGGAACAAAAATGTTGCATTTACTTTTATAAGACCTACAAGATATACTTATGAATTTGTTGAAAACAGTGAGCTTTGCACCCTTTCATTCTTTGACGAAGAATACAGAGAAAAACTTGCATATCTTGGCAAGGTTTCAGGCAGAGACGAAGACAAAATCGGCAAAATGGGATTAACTGTTGTAAAAGATGGCGACATTTCATATTTTGAAGAAGCAAAATATGTTTTAGTTTGCAGAAAGCTTTATAAAGATGATATTAAAATGGAAAACTTCACAGATATGCCATTTGGTGAAAAGATATACGAGGGCGGAAATCTTCACAGAATGTATATAAATGAAATTTTATATGCTTTAAAGTCTTGACTGTAAAAAAACACTATGCTAAAATAATTATATCAAATAAATTCAGACAAAAGGAGAAATACAGTATGGCAGAATTTAATATTAAATTACAAAAAGGCGATAAGGTTATCGTAAAAGGCAACGGTGTAGCAGTTGAAGAAGGAGTAATTGAATACGTAGGCAAATATTTCTTAACATATAAAGGCCCTGCATACCTTAAAACTGTTAATGAATTTGATTATAACAACGGAAGAATTAAAATTGAAAAGATAGATTAAAAAACAGCTGACTTTCGTCAGCTGTTTTTCTTAAAATGTTGCAATCTCTTCTTCAGGTGGGAGAGATTTTTCTATTTCTTCTGCAAAAAGGATAGGACCTTCCTGAGTGTAGAGTGGGTGATACTGAATGTTAATACATCCTGTAACAGTTGCCCAGTCACGGTTTTTGATTTCGTCGTGGTCTTCAGGGAGAACGCACAAAAGTCCTTTGAATTCAATGTCATCAACACAGCAGGTCATAACATGTCTGCCGATTAAAATAGTATTTTCAGGGAATTTTTTATTAAGTCCTGTTATTCCTTTGAACTTGATTTTTTTGCCTGAATATTTAGACATATCCTCTGCAAAATCTCTGTACCAGAGTGCATAATCTCTGTCTGCAATTTCAATCACATCTGCGTTTATATCAAATGGCAAAGGATCTTCTATTTCGTCATATTCAAGATGCTCGTCTGCATATTCGTATGCAATAATGCAGTTTCTTGAAATGCCACGGACAATTTTGTGGAATTCTTCTTTGTTTGCGTTTTCAGGTCTGTTGAAAACAATCATCTGACAGCCCTTTATTTTATCATACATAAGGCTTCTCATATTCTGATTGTAAACTAAAAATGTTGTGCAGTCTGCAAACATCATTTCCTGATAAACAAACCAGTTGTTTGGAAGATTGTTGTATAAATCGTCAATATTCCACATACCGTTGTATTCAATAACAACTCTGTCTATTTTATATTTCTTTTCAAGACCTGTAAGATATTTTGAAGTTAAATCTTCTTTGTTTTCAAGATATTCAATGCTCATATAAGCACTTGGGATTTTCTTAAGGTCAAATTCCTTTTCCCCCTCTTCGCAAACAAGAAGAAGAGTTTTTTCGTTGCCCTCATAAAATCTTTCGTCCTGAAGTGTTCCCTGAATACCTGAGGTTTTTCCTGATTCTAAAAAGCCGGTAAAAAGGTAAACAGGAATTTCCTTTTGTTTAAACATATAATCAATCCTCAGTTAAATAATTTTTGAATTTTTTCTTTGTCAATTTCAGAACCGATAACACAAATTCTGCCGATTACATCCTTTGAGCCAAAGCGAACATCCGCTTCGCCCGGAACATAGTCAAAGTGAATCCAATCAGTTTCACCTGCAACAATACCTTTTGCACGAAGAACAAGACCGTATTCAGATTCTTTTGAAAGTTTTTCAAGGATAGTTTCCATTTCAGCTTTTGTAAATTTCTTTGCGGTTTCAATGCCAACACTTGTGAAAACCTCATCTGCGTGGTGGTGATGATGGTCATGTCCGTGACATCCGCAAGAACATTCTTCGCCATGCTCGTGGTGATGATGGTGTTCGTGTTCGTGACAACCACATTCACAGTCGTCGTGGTGGTGATGCTCGTGTTCATGGCAACCGCAAGTACATTCTTCATCATGTTCGTGATGGTGATGTTCGTGTTCATGTTCATGGCAATGACAATCGTGGTCGTGGTGATGGTGATGGTGCTCAAGCTCTTTCATTTCTGTTTCAAGAGTTGATGTGTTTTCAATGGCATCTTTTAAAACTTTGCCATCAAGCTCCATAAACGGAGTTGTAACCAAAACGGCGTGTTCGTTGTGTTCTTTTATAAGATGAATACATTCTTTGATTTTTTCATCTGTTGCCTTGTCTGCGTGACTTAAAATAATAGTTGAAGCATTTTCAATCTGGTCATTGAAAAATTCGCCGAAGTTTTTCATATACATTTTGCATTTTGTGGCATCAACAACTGCAGTTGCACTGTTGATTTTTGCACCCTCAATGCCTTCAACTGCCTTTTTAACATCACTTAATTTTCCAACCCCTGATGGTTCGATTAAAATTCTGTCAGGTGTGAATTTTTCGAGAACTTCAGCAAGTGCCTTACTGAAATCACCAACAAGTGAGCAACAGATACAACCTGAATTCATTTCAGTTATTTCAATACCTGCTGCTTTTAAAAATCCACCGTCAATACCGATTTCACCAAATTCGTTTTCAATCAAAACAAGCTTTTCGCCTTTGAATGAATCGTTTATAAGTTTTTTGATAAGTGTGGTTTTACCTGCACCTAAAAAGCCTGAAAAAATATCAATTTTTGTCATAATATTACTCCTTTATGAAAGCTTCCATAAGCTTATAGCCCTCTGTTATATGAAGACCTGTAGCCTTGCAGTTGTCCTCGTTGTACTTTTCAACGCCCTTTTCTTCTTTTCTGCTGTCAAACATAACAAACGGAACAGGGTCCATAACATGGTCCTTAAGAGCAAGTGGTGTTGGATGGTCAGGCATAATTAAAACCTTGTAGTCTTCGCCTGTGCTCTTTATGTAGTCCATAACAGGTTTTACGATTTTTTCATCAATAAGCTCAATAGATTTAACCTTGTTTTCAATTTCGCCTCTGTGACCGCATTCGTCTGCAGCTTCAACGTGAATATAAACAAAATCGTTTCTCTTTAAAAGGTCGATAGATGCCTGAGCTTTTCCTTCAAAGTTTGTGTGAATGTTACCTGTTGCACCCTCAACATCTATGCTTTCAAGCTTCGCACTTATGGCAATACCCTTAATAAGGTCAACGGCAGAAACAACACCGCCTTTGATACCTCTCATACTTTCAAAGCTTGGAAGAACTGCCTTTGAGCCTTCGCCCCATACCCAGATAGATGTAGCAGGTCTTAAACCTCTTTTAATTCTGTCTTTGTTAACAGGGTGGTCTTTTAAAATTTCTACACTTTTTTTCATAAAGTCTAAAATAATATCTGAATTTTCACCCTTTGGAAGATAGTCTGTAACCTTTCTTCCTGAAATACTGTGAGGTGGTGTAAGCTGATATGTAAGTTTACCTTTTCTTCTAACTAAAACGTGTCTGTATGAAAAACCAGGGAAGAACTGATATTCTTCATTATCAAGATTTTCAGCAATAGCTTTTATAAGCTCGTGTGCTTCAGGTGTTGTGATTTCATCAGAGCTGTAGTCAATCATTGTTTTGTCTTCGTAGTTTTCTTCATCTGAAAGAGTAACAAGATTAACTCTGAATGTAATGTCATCATCATTTAATGGCACACCAACAGAAACCGCTTCAAGTGGTGATCTTCCTGTGTAATATTTATTTGGATCGTATCCCATTGCAGAAAGGTTAGCAACATCGCTTCCGGGTTTTAAACCGGTCGGAACTGTTGTAACAATACCTGCAACTGATTTTGATGCTATTTCGTCAATGTTTGGCTTGTTTGCCACATCAAGGGGAGTCTTACCGCCAAGCTCTTCAACTTTATAGTCTGCCATGCCGTCTCCCAAAAATACTATGTATTTCATTATTCTTCCTCCTGTTTGAAGATTTTACTTCCTATTCTTACCATATTGCTTCCGCACTTAAGTGCAAAAGTGTAATCGTCGCTCATACCCATAGAAAGTATGTTCCCGTTTAATAACCCTTTTTCTGTTAGGCTATCAAATATATCCTTTAAAAGCTTAAAGTTTTCGGTTGGGTCTTCGCAAATTGGTGCCATACCCATTATGCCTTTAACATTAAGATTTTTAAATTCTTTGAGTTTTTCTGCAAATTCTGTTGCAGTTTCAGGGGTGCAACCAAATCTTGAGTCAATGCCTGTTGAATTTATCTGAATTAAGCAATCGCAAATGAGACCTGATTTTTCAAATCTTTTGTTAAGCTCTTCTGCAAGTTCAATTCTGTCAACCGACTGCACAAGATAAGTTTTTCCCACAATATATTTAACCTTGTTTGTCTGCAGATGTCCTATAAGATGCCATCGTATGTCACTTGGCAGATTTTCCGCCTTTTTAACCATATCCTGCACCTTGTTTTCACCAAAATCACGAACGCCCTCATTATAAGCCTCCATAATTTCCTCTTCGGTGTGATATTTGCTCACGCAAACTAAGGTTGTGTCCTGATTAAGTGTGCTTTTAACACTTTCAAGATTACTTTTTATGCTCATTTTATCATCTCCTGAATATTAATATATTTTATCACAAATGAAAAGAAAATGCAAGAAATATAAAAAGCTTGAAAATAACCAGCTTCTGTAGTATAATAAAGCAAATAATCAATTTGGAGTGATTTTATGAAAAAAGCATTAAGTTTTATAATTGCAGTTTTAATGGTGATGTCACTATTTACTGCAACTGCTTCGGCTGCAGCATTTACTGTAACCTGGGACAAAAGTAATATAGGAGAGATTGCGTTTACCAGACAAGCCGCCGCAGAAAAGTATTTTATAGTTTTATACAAGGATTCTATGCCTGTGCATAATGTTTACGATGTAAGATACTATGGTGCAGGAACAAGCTGTTCGTGGTATTTTGGTGAAGAGATGGAAATGGCGGGCGATGGAAAGTATGAAGCAGTGGTTTCTTATGTTGATGCAAGCGGTAATATAGTTACAGCCATGTCTGAAGTTTTTGAGTATAAAAGACCTTCTCAGTATATTCAAAAACCTGTTAACGTAAAACTTAATACCACTACAGGCATTGCGAGGTGGTCGCCTGTTAACGGAGCATACTATTATAGTGTAAGTCTTTGTTATAGACTTCCGGATGAAGAAGTGTTTAACGAATATCACACAAATAATTCCTATGAAACATACATAGACTTCAGTGAATATGGAGAATTAGACGAGTTTTATGATGAACTTGAATGGATAGCATCAGATTGGGAAATATCTATAAATGAAATAGAAACAGCAATATGTGTTCAGGCTTTTCATCAGAAGTTGAATACATATGCAAGTTCCTTTTCTGACTTTTATTCATTCAAAGGAACAAGTATAGAATCAAGATCTTCACAGTACGGTCAGGTAAGTGATTTGAAAATAGATAAATATACTTCGGGAAAAGCACGTTTCATTCCTGCAGAAAATATATGTTTTTACGAAATGGATATCTATAAAGATGGTGAATTGGTAGAAAAATCGCCTATATATAATCGTGATAAACAAGCGTATTATGAAATGGAATCATCTTTGAGTAAATATGCTATGGCAAAGTTAGGTGAAGGTAAATATCAGTTTACAATAAAATATGCGGGGGACAAAATTGAACAGAGTAATGTTTATGAATATAATCCCGGTAAAAAATTAACAGCTCCATCAAAACTTGCATTAAATGACAATAGTTTAACATGGGAATGTAATGATTCCGAAGTTATGAATTACGCAGTTGCTATTTATCTGACATACGGAAATTCTGATTATGAATTTATAGCGGACAGAGAGTATGTGAGAAACCAATACTTTGAGGTTGAAGAAAGATGGCTTAATGACTACAAAGTCAGAGTTGAATATAATCACGCAAAGGATAGTGTTAACAAGAATAAGAAAGATGCCAAAATTGCATACCAAGTGTATTCAATTCCAAGAAGCAGCACATATTCAGTAGGAGCGTCCAACTACCTTGTAGATGGTGTTGAGGTTGAAGTTGAAGTTCCTGAAAAAGAACTTACACAGGTTGACAGAAGCAGTATAACAGATGCAAGATATGTGGAATCTGCCAAAATTGTATATGATTTAGGCTTGATGGAAAATATCTACGAAAATCCGACTGCAACTATAACAAAGGGTGAATTCTGTGAAATTGCAGTTAAAATGCTTGGCGCAGAAGATGTTGCAAAAGGTATGAAGGACTCAAGTTCGATTTTCAGTGATGTAACTACCGACACAGACCTTAACGGATATGTCAGATACCTTTGTAATAAAGGCATTATAAATGGTGACGGCACAGGCGCGTTTGGTGTTGCAACAGAAATGACATATGCACAAATTTTAAAAGTGTTGGTTTCAATAACAGGATACGAAGTATATGCACAAAGCTCAGGGGGCTACCCAACAGGCTATCTGACAGCAGCAAGCAGTGCAAAAATCACATCAGGGGTAGCTCTTGATGAAGACTCAACTGTTACAAGAGAACAGATGGGTCGTCTTGCAGCAAATACCATTGAAACAAAACTTATGGAGGCTGAAAGCTTTACTGTACAAGGTCCTATATATAAGAAAACAGATAAAACCCTTCTTTTTGACTATATGGGCTATGTAAGAATTTTAGGAACAGGCTATGCAACAGGAAACGAAATCAGCATAGAGAAAAATATTTTATTCAGCAAGGATTATCCAAAAGGAATACCATCTGCGGATGTGGAAATTGAAAATACAGATTATGACGCAATGGAATTAAACGGCAAGAGAACAATGTTCTATGTAAAGGACAGTAAGAATGTATGCTCAATTCAGTATTATGGTGGTCAGGTTGTAATCAACAATGGAGATACTGAAACATCAAACAGAAATGTTACACTTACAATTAAGGCAGACGGATACACAAAATATAAAATTGGTGACGGAGCATATTCCCCAATAACATCAACTGTTTCATACAAACTTGCAGAAACAGACGGAACCCAAACTGTAAGAATAACACTTGCAAATGATGATGAATCAAGAACGCAGAATGTTTCAGACAGTATTGTACTTAATAACAAACATAAAATAACATATAAAGCAAACGGCAGAGTGTTTAAAACAGTTGAAGTTGGTTGCGGAAAATCTGTTCCTGTCATGACAGAAAGACCATCGTTTACAGGCTATCGTTTTGACGGATGGGAAACACAGGCTCCTTCTGTTATGCCTGATTATGATATAGTTATTAATGCAAAGATGACACCGATTACAACAGTAACAGGTAAGGTTATTGTAAACGGCGTACCTGTTGAAGGTGCAAATGTGTGGATTGGTGAAGACTGGTATACCCAGACAGATGCAAACGGTGAATTTTCATTTGATATGGAAAGAGGACACCAGACTATAACAATAAAATATAACAACATGTCAAAGTCTGTGTTCTGCGAATTTAAAGAGGCAACTCTTGACCTTGGAGAAATAACACTTACTGCTGAATCCACAGAAATCAAGGTTACAGAAGAAAGTATAACATCTGTTTCAGGTGCGGAAAAGCTGTTTGATGAAGAAGATAAAGAATATGTAAAAACAGAAGGTAATGTTGTTTCAGTTAAGGTTGATGTAAAACCTGCACAGGAAAACACAAATATCGCGCAAAAAGAAGCCGAAACAAGCTACAGGGTTGAAACATTAGTTGATATTGATATAATAAAGGTTAAAAGCGGTGCAGAAAATTCACAGAAAGAAATTAATGAAACAAATAATCTTTTAGAATTTAAATTTGTTATTCCTGCAGAAAGCAGAGGAAAATCCTCTTATGCAGTATTAAGAGAACACTGCGGCATGGTTGATATGCTTACAACTGTACCAAATGCAGATGGTGAATACATTGTAATCAATCAGGATGTAATCGTTGTATATGCTAAAAAGTTCTCAATTTATGCTTTAGCGACAAAAGAGGTTGTTTCTGCAGAAAAAACATCAGATGGTGTAGAGCTTACAATTAACCTTAATGAACAGGTGGTTGCAGATAATGCACTTATGATTGTTAAAGCTTATGACAAAAAAGGTGTTCAGCTTACATCAAAGACTATTTTGGTAACATCAATTTACAGTGATACTGTTTATCTTGAATGTGAGGGAGCGACAGGCTATAAGCTTATGTTCTGGAGCGGTCTGGAAAAAATTAAACCTTGCTATGCAGTAATAGACGGAAGTTTATAAAACAATGGCTCAATGTTTTATCATTGAGCCTCAGACTGTCGAAAAAGTCGTTCTACCGTAAGCAAACCAACATAAATAGTAGGGTTTGGCGATTTTCGACAAATCGTTTAAGAAGAGGAAATTTTATATAATTAATACCGATTGTTTATCGAAAACAATTGGTATTGCTTACTTTTTAACAGCCGAAACCTATCGTGTATCCACATACACTTCGGATTACGGCTGTCAAAATATAACTTCCTTTTTCGCACTCTGCCAGTGTGCTGATAGGTTTATCGACACACTGAAAGGCTCAATGTTTTATCATTGAGCCTTTTTAAAAATATTTAGATGTTTCGTAAAAAATATCTTGCAAAGGAATTTGATTTGTGATAAAATTAGCTGAATAATAATAAAAAGGGGAAATTTTTATGAAAAAGATTATAGCGTTAGTTTTAATGTTATCAATGCTTTTCAGCCTCCTTGCAGTTCCAATGGGAGCACTCGCACAGGAGAATGATAACAATTTTACAATCTCACAGCTTCTGGAGGCATCGTCAGAGGACGAATCAACAGAATCTGCAGATAACAGAGTATGGTTTGACTTAGAAGGTAATAGTGAATTATTTATGCTTTACGATACGAAAGCAGACAGTCCATATTCAACCAGAACCTCAAGAAGTGATTTCACACCTGGCGTTGATTTTGGCGGATATATTGTCGCACCTACTGGTGATAAAGAAACTGATTATGCTACAATTACAGGTACTTCAGCTATGAATATGGGATGTTTTCCATATACCTTAAATACACCACCAGCAACCCCGAAAAGATATGGTCGTCCAGATTTTAATATGTATACTAACGACAATGTTTGGTGGGAGATTGAGGGTGTATCTTATAAAGTAGATGTTAATTCCAAGGTTATAAAACTCTATCCTGGTGTTGATACAAGTGCAATTTCATCTTCTACATTAAGTGATATCCAGAAAACTGAACTTATTGCTAAGTATGACTCTCTTAAAGAAATGACAATTGACGTTAAAAACCAGCAATATAGCAAAATTGGTATTCTTACAGGTATTATGTGTAATGTAAGCAAAGACATCACTGTAACTCTTGTGTATGAAGATGCAACAGAAGAAACTAAAACTGTTAATATAGCAGCTCCTGGTGCTAGTGATGATAGAACATACAAAAATGGACAGATATATCTTGACAAGATGAATACTAACACTAGCGTTCAGGGAAATGGATCTTTAGGTTTTGCACCGTATGAAATCGAAACAGAACCTACAAAAGTACTTGATAAAATTATACTTAAGCCTGTATCATATACTGACAAAGTTAAACGTCCAATATTTACAATTTCATCATGGGGTGTACCTGTAGAACCTGAAGAGCGCAAAGTAAACTTCCCAATCGGAGAAGCAACAGGTGCGAACTCAGAACTTTTTATTAAGTCTTATGGAAACACCTCTGAAGATGCTAAAGATGGTGTATATTTCACAGGTAAACCAGTTGATGGTGAGTGGGTACCTGGTCTTGACTACAACTCATGTCTAGGTCAGAATGCCACCGATATGAAGTATTATGCAACAGGTGATTTTGCTAAAGATAGAGATGGTCTCTATACAGCTTCTATTGATAGTAAAACCGTCGCTAGAATTGGAGCGATTGTGTACGATCTTGATGATGATAAAATCGATACCTCAACGCTTGCAACACCAGATTTTACAACAAAGGATGATGGAAGTGTAGTTTGGACAATTGGTGATGTAGAGTATGGTGTTAACCCTACAGACAAAGCAATCCAACTTATGAATAATGTTGTAGCAGATGATGTAGAAGACGCAGCACTTAGAGCTCGTTATGAATCATTAGCAGGAGTTGAATTAGATGTTACTGATGGAAACTACAGCTCAATCGGATTCCTTGTAGGTGGTGCTAATACTGTAAACCATAAGTTAATGGTTACTCCTGTATATAAAGATGGTAATAAAGGAAATGAACTTTCATCAGATGTGTTTAAGAGTATTGCTGGTGGCGAAAAAGTTAACGCAAGAGCCTTTAATGTCTCAACTTCAACATCAACAGGGGCATGGGGTAATGTTGTTGTATATTACAAGCCTATAACTTTTACTACTGGGATTGATTCAACAAAAGTATTGGATAAAGTGATTATTAAGAGTAGTGGTGGTCATTATCCATTAACAATTATTTCAGCATGGGGTATTGGTAATACTGTAGAAGAAACTTTTGAAGTAAAAGAAGCAAAAGTTGAAGGCGGAGCAGTTAAAGTTGCATACACAACAACAGAAAATAAAACTGTTAAAGTTATCGTTGCAGAATATACCGATGACACAGAAACCTCTTTTGTAGGTACACAGATTTTTGATGCAACATTAACAGCAGGTAGAACTGAGTATACAAAAACAGTTGAGACATCAGCTGCAAGAGTAAAAGTATTCGTTTGGAAAGATTTAAAAAATTTCTTCCCATACAAGTAATACGATAATATAATAATACAATTGACGAGTGTCTAAAGACGCTCGGTTCAGACTGTCG
>JAZSLZ010000049.1:0-19742 GCA_045535635.1 Clostridia bacterium | reverse complement strand
TATAGTATCTTTTTAATGTGGTTGTCTATTCCGGTGGGAATAGTTTTAAATTTAATTAGCATTGCTAAAAAACAAAAAAGTATAAAATTTATATGGATAAATGTATTAATGCTTATGATATTTATTTTAAATATTCTGTTATATAAATATCTTTTTGATTGTGCAATGTCAGTTTGATTGTTTAGTCCTAACTAGACACGAACATGATACCAAAAATGTTTGCATCTAAACCTTATGTGTCGTAATGTAAAGAATGTCGAATATTGACGAAAAAGGAGAGATATAATGGATAATGCAATGATTTTCTTTTCAATTATTTTATTTTTATTATGTTGGTTTCCTTTTGTAAAAAAATTGATTTGGAACAAAGTTGCTTCCGTTAAAACAGTTAAAGCAGAAGTGTTTGATAAATATAAGTCAAATATAGTTTCCAGATATCCGAAAATCTTTAAGCAGGAAAGTTATATTATTGTTTTTAAGACAAAAGACAAAAAGCTTTCATTTAATGTTTCTGCATATTCATATAACAATTATCGAATTAAGGAAAAAGGAACTTTGAAATATAAAGGAAATCAAATAATAAGTTTTAAGTGATTTTGGGATTTTAACTCGACGCGATCTTCCTTAAAAATTGACTGCATCTAAACCTTATGCCTCGCAATAAAGAGATGTCGAATGATGTCGAAAGGAGCACATTATGAAACGAACTATTAAAATTGCATCTATAGTTTTAGTTATCAGTGTAATTGTATATGGTGTAGTTTGGTTATTTGATGACCCAAACAAACGCCCTATACGTCCAACCGTAAGCGAACCAAATAAAATACTGATAACTTCAAATGCGTGTTGCTCAATGACTTATGATTTAAAACTATCATTGCATAATAAACAAACTGAAGAGAATAGTGTGCTTTGTTCTGCCGAACAAGTGTCAGAATTTGATGTATTCAAATACAAAATACCAAAAGTAAATGTTGACGATTTTGAAATAATACTTTCTTGCGATGTTTATTATGGAGAAAATTATTTGTTTGATAAAAGCATTGTTGTTGGATCTGACTTTGATGAATTTAAAAAGTCAGGACTGTTAATCTATTTTCAAGAGGCAGACGGAATGTATGTAAATGTTGTCACTGCTAATCATCACGATACATATAAGCTTAAGTATGACGGAGAAGAGTTGTGGGAATTAAGAGATGAGCCAAATCAGGTTTTTGCAGAAGGTTGATTCTTATCCTGACTTAACACGAACTCTCTTTGAAAACAGACTGCATCTAAACCTTATGCCTCGCAATATAAATATGTCGAAAATTGTCAAAATGAGGTGATGTGATTGAATAAGAAATTTAGTGTAATTAGCGAAAACAATCTTAAGTATATTGATTTTCATGATTGCGAATGTTCAAGATTGTATTATGAAAATTATACCCTCGTATTTGAAATGGATTGGATGGAAGTTTTATCAGAACATCCTATGAATCCGTGCAACAAGGCTCATCAATCAGGTGAGGGAATGGTAATGCTTCAACTGCCTACGATAGAGCAATTAGTTCTGTATAAAAACAATAGTGAAATTATTTCTGTTAATGATTTAAATAATGTCGATTTCCGAGATACTATATTGTTGCAGTATGATGAGAGTAAAACCAATGATGGTTATAAGGCTAAAATATATTTGCTTTTTAATAACAATAAAGAGTTCGATAGTGCTTTAATTGAAATTAGTTATAATAAATCAGTCGCTATGTGGGATGAATTAAAAGATGTATCTTGGTTTGAAGTGAAGTAAATTTTTTGTTCCTAATTCGACATGAACTCACTTGAAAAAAGGTTTGCATCCAAACCTTATATGTCGCAATATGGATATGTCGAAAGATGTCGAAAGGAAGTTGAAATAATGAAAAAGAAAATTCTAAATATAATTCCATATATGCTCGGACTAATATATCTAGCGTACTGTCTGTTTAACGTTGAGGCATGGGTAAAAAATCATACCGAAGAATATTTGTTTTTTGTTGTTTTAACGTGGCTTGTAGCGGTAATTCTTACAATAGTCTTTCTTACGTTAAGATTGGTAAAAAATAGACCTTTAAAAATGTATTTACCGCTTTTCTTTTTTGCGATTGGTTTGATAATTTATTTTGTCGCAATAAACATACCTTGTTGCACAGGTGGTTGATATTTTTAGTCCTAAATTGATGCGAACTTGCTACTAAAATAAGTTGCATCTAAACCTTATGTGTCGCAATTGCGTTGCATAAGCAACGCATCGATATGAATTCTAACGAATTCTCGATATGTGCTTTGCACTCGATATGCCTGATGGCTCGATATGTTGCCTTGCGGCAACGAGAATTCATATCATATCGAGTTTGACCGAAGGGAAAACATATCGATTTTACGAAGTAAAATATCGAGCAAACTTTTAGTTTGCATATCGACAGAAAAAGTTTGCATCTAAACCTTATGTGTCATGTGTCGCAATATAAAGATTTCATCTATTTGGTGAAATTAATGAATAATGAAGTCGCAAAGCTAATGAATATTGAATAATGAAAAATTAATGAAGAAAATCGCCTTGCGATTTTCAACCACGATTATTCATCATTCATTATTAATTATTCATTTCATAGCTTAGTATATAAATTATACAGTTTATATACAAAAAATACAGTATGGAGTTGTAAAAATGAAAATTTATGATATATCACAGGAATTAATGGGGTGCGTTGTGTATCCCGGGGATAAAGCACCTGAAAAAGAGCTTGTGTGTGATATGAAGCAAGGTGATTTGTATAACCTTACAAATGTCAGTCTATGTACACACAACGGAACTCATATAGATGCACCATTTCATTTTATAAAAGATGGTAAAACCGTAAATAATATACCATTGGAGAAGCTTATAGGTGAGTGTGTTGTTGTATGTCATAGGGGAGAATTTACTGCACAAGATGCGAGGGAATTAGTAGAGCAGGAAAATTTTCCAAAACGCATTCTCATAAAGGGAGATGCATCTGTTACAGAGGATTCGGCAAAGGTGTTTGCAGACAAAGGAATTTATCTTTTAGGTTGTGAAGCACAGTCGGTAGGACCTGAAGCTTCGCCTATGGCGGTTCATAAAATTCTTCTTAAAAAAGAAGTGGTACTGCTTGAGGGGTTAAGACTTAATAATATAGAAGATGGGGTATATTTTCTCTGCGCACAACCTGTTAATATTGCAGGAAGTGATGGTGCACCCTGCAGAGCAGTTTTAATAAGATTTTAATAAAAGGAGATAGAATATGGGATATATAGCAAACGAAAAAAGATATGAAAATATGCAGTACAGAAGATGTGGAGAAAGCGGACTAAAGCTTCCTGCAGTATCACTTGGACTTTGGCATAATTTTGGTGATAATGCGGATATGGAAAATATGAAAGATATGTGCTTTACTGCTTTTGACAATGGCATAACTCATTTCGACCTTGCCAATAACTACGGTCCTGATGCAGGAAGTGCAGAAATAAATTTTGGTAAAATATTAAATAGTGATATGAAAGCGTACCGTGATGAAATGATTATAAGCACCAAAGCAGGTTATTATATGTGGGCGGGTCCTTATGGTGACGGCGGAAGCAAAAAATATCTTTCTGCAAGTGTTGACCAGAGTCTTAAAAGAATGAATATTGATTATGTTGATATTTTCTATCACCACAGAATGGACAAGGAAACACCTATTGAAGAAACAATGTGGGCGCTTGACAGAATTGTAAAAAGCGGTAAGGCTCTTTATGCAGGTCTTTCAAATTACGATGGAGAAACAATGAAAAAAGCTTCTGAAATTTTAAAAGAGCTTAAATGTCCTTTTATAATTAATCAGAATTCATATTCAATATTTAACAGAGTGGTTGAGAAAAACAAAATACTTGATACTGCGATTGCAGAGAAAAAAGGAATGATTATTTTCAGCCCTCTTGCACAGGGATTGCTTACAGAAAGATATTTAAAAGGTATTCCAAGTGATAGCAGAGTGAGAACAGACGGAAGATTTTTAAAAGAAAATTCAGTTGCAGAAAAAATCGAAAAAGTTAAGGCGCTTAATGAAATTGCAAAAAAAAGAGGACAAACTTTAGCACAAATGGCACTTGCGTGGCTTTATAACAAAGAGGGTATAACAAGTGTTCTTATTGGTGCATCAAAGAAAGAACAGATTTTAGAAAATATAAAAATGCAGGAAAATACAAGCTTTACAACAGAAGAACTTGAAAAGATAGATAAAATTGCGGAGTGAATAAATGGAACAAAAAGCAAAAAGATGCTGTTTTACAGGACACAGACCTGATAAGATGCAGGGAATGGAACAGGAAATAAAGGAACTGCTTAAAGCAGAAATAAAAAAGTGTGTTGATGATGGGATTTTGACTTTTATATCAGGAATGGCTATGGGAGTTGACATCTGGGCAGCACAACTGGTTCTGGAAGAAAAAAAGAATAACGAAGATATAAAGCTTATTTGTGCTTCGCCTTATCCCGGCTTTGAAAGGTCACGATGTCTGGCAGACAGAATGAAATACCATGAAATTATAAATAATGCAGACTATGTGATTAATATATCAGAAAAATATACAAGGCTTTGCTTTCAGATAAGGAATATGTGGATGGTGGACAGAAGCTGCAGAGTTATTGCTGTTTACAACGGAACCAGAGGCGGAACAAAAAATACAGTTGATTATGCGGAAAAAAAGGGTGTTCCTGTAGTGAATGTTCTAAAGCAGTAAATATTTTTTCAGTTTTAGTCAAGTTTTTTCAAAAAATGATTGAATTTGTCGTGATGATGTTGTATAATAAAGTAAAATAAATTTAATAAATGGAGGACTTGAGATGGAATTTAAAAAAGTGTTGAGAACAGAAAAAGTTATTCAGTTCGGCGAAGGCGGTTTTTTAAGAGGTTTTGTTGACTGGATGATTCAGATTTTAGATGAAGAACAAAATTTTGATGCATCTGTTGCAGTTGTTCAGCCAATTGCTATGGGTATGTGCAAAAAGCTTGAAGAACAAAACTGTGTTTATACTCACGTAATGAGAGGCTTAAGAAATGGTGAACCTGTAGTTGATAAAAAGATTATTGATGTTATTTCAAGATGCGTAAATCCTTATGAAGATTACGAAGAATATTTAAAACTTGCAGATGTTGAAAGCTTCAGATTTGTTGTTTCAAACACAACAGAGTCAGGAATCGCATATAACGAAGATGATAAGCTTGAAGATAAACCTCAGGTATCTTTCCCTGCAAAGGTTACTGCACTTTTATACAGAAGATTTAAAAACGGTATGAAAGGTTTTATTTTCCTTCCTTGTGAGCTTATTTCAAAAAATGGTGAAACATTAAAATCTATCATCTTAAAATATGCAGAAAAGTGGGAGCTTGGTGCAGAATTCGTTAAATGGGTAGAAGAAGAAAATATTTTCTGTAACACACTTGTTGACAGAATTGTTACAGGCTATCCAAAAGACGAAGATATGGAGCTTGGCTACGAAGATAATATGGTTAACACAAGTGAGCATTTCCACCTTTGGGTAATTGAAGGTCCAAAAGCAATTTTAAACGAAATTCCATTTGAAAAGACAGGTCTTAATGTTATCGTAACTGATAACCTTGATATGTACAGAACAAGAAAAGTAAGAATTTTAAACGGTGCACACACATCTATGACACCTTATGCACTTTTATCAGGTCTTGAAACTGTTAAATCTTGTATGGAAGATGAAACAATGTCTGAATTCTTAAGAAAGTGCGTTTATGAAGAAATCATACCAACTCTTGACCTTCCAAAGGAAGAGCTTGTTGAATATGCAGACGGCGTTATGGAAAGATTCAACAATCCATACATTAAACACTATTTAGCATCAATTTCACTTAACTCTGTTGATAAATTTAAAGTAAGAGTGCTTCCATCACTTTTAGAATACATTAAAAGAGAAAACAAAATGCCTGAAAATCTCATTTTCTCACTTTATAATCTTATTAAGTTCTATAAAGAAGGAACACCAAATGATGATGCAGAAATCATCAAATTCATTAAAGAAAATGATGTTTTAGCAATTCTTAAAAACGAAAAATTCTGGGGACAGAGTTTAGAAAACCTTTATGAAGAGGTAATGAAATATGAAAATAAATAAGCTTGATAATGTAGTTATTGACCTTAAATCAGGTCATAAATATGCAGATTGCGATATTAAGGCAGGAGAAAATATTGTAAAATATGGTTGCCCAATAGGTCACGCAACTGAAGATATTAAAAAAGGCGACCATGTTCACACACACAACACAAAAACAAACCTTTCTTCAATCCTTGAATATACATACGAAAAGGCTTTTGTTAAAACAGACAAGACTGACAAGGTTAAAACCTTTATGGGTTATGTGAGAAAAAACGGCGATGTTGGTATAAGAAACGACATCTGGATTGTAAACACAGTTGGTTGTGTAAATAAAATTGCACAGGCAATAGCAGAAAAAACAGGTGCAAAATATTTCCCACATCCATTTGGTTGCTCACAGCTTGGTGATGACCAGAGTGTAACACAGAAAATCTTAAAGGGGATGGTAAATCATCCCAATGCCGCAGGTGTTCTTGTTTTAGGTCTTGGTTGCGAAAACAATAATATTGAACTTTTCAAATCAATTCTTGGTGAGTGGGATGATGAAAGAGTTAAGTTCTTAAATGCTCAGGATGTTGAAGATGATGTTTCTGAAGGTATTAAAATAGTTGAAGAACTTAAAAAATATGCGGCTACATTTGAAAGAGTTGAAATTCCTGTAAGCAAATTAAGAGTTGGTCTTAAATGCGGTGGCTCTGACGGATACAGCGGTATTACTGCAAACCCACTTGTTGGTAGCTTCTCAGATATGATTATTTCAATGGGCGGAAGCAGTGTGTTAACTGAAGTGCCTGAAATGTTTGGTGCAGAGCATCTTTTAATGCAAAGATGTAAAGACAAAGAAATATTCAACAAAACAGTTGCACTTATAAATAACTTCAAAGAATACTATGAAAGACATAATCAGGTTATTTACGAAAATCCATCACCTGGAAATAAAGCAGGTGGTATTACAACTCTTGAAGAAAAATCACTTGGTTGTGTTCAAAAAGGCGGTCTTTCAGAGGTTGTTGATGTGCTTGATTACGGCGACAGACTTTCTAAAAACGGTCTTTCACTTTTGAACGGACCTGGTAACGATATTGTTGCTATAACAAACCTTATGGCGGCAGGGGTACATATTATTCTCTTTACAACAGGAAGAGGAACACCTGTTGGCGGACCTGTTCCAACAGTTAAGGTTTCAACAAACTCACGCCTTGCGGAGAAAAAAGCAAACTGGATCGATTTTAATGCAGGTCAACTTCTTGAAGGAAAAACAATGGACCAGTTAACAGAAGAACTTATGGACTATGTTGTATCTGTTGCAAGTGGTGAAAAAACTAAAAATGAAATACACGGATATGAAGAAATTTCAATTTTCAAAGATGGTGTAACATTATAAGGAGAGATTAAAATGGGTATCATTAATGATAAATTTATGTTTACAAGCAAAACAGGTAAAAAGCTTTTTGAAAAATATGGTAAAGATATGCCAATTATTGACTACCATTGCCATTTAAGTCCTAAAATGATTGCAGAGGACTACAAGTTCAGAAATGCTTATGATTTATTCCTTGGCGGAGACCACTATAAATGGAGACAGATTAGAACAAACGGTTTTGATGAAGAATTAATCACAGGTAACGGTGATGAATACGAAAAGTTTGAAGCATGGGCTAAAACTGTTCCATACTTAATTGGAAATCCGCTTTATCACTGGACACATTTGGAGCTTAAAAGATATTTCGGTATTGATGAACCTCTTTCAGGCAAAAATGCGAAAAAAGTATGGGACAAGTGCAACGAGCTTCTTGCAAAAGATGAATTTTCAGCTAAACAGCTTATTTTAAAATCAAATGTTGAAGTTATCTGCACAACAGACGATCCCCTTGACAGTCTTGAATATCACAAGCAGTTAAGAGAAGAGGGCTTTAAAACAAAGGTTCTTCCAACATTCAGACCTGATAAAGCAGTTGAAATCGGCAAAGACACATTTGTTCCATATATGAAACAGATGGGTGCAGAAAGCTATGAAGATGTATTAAGAATTTTATCAGAAAAGATTGCTTTCTTTGCAGAAAACGGATGTAAGCTTTCAGACCATGCTCTTGAATATGTTCCATTTGCAACAGGTGATCCTGCTACAGCATTCAACAAGAAAATGGCAGGAGAAGCTATTACTAAAGAAGAGGAAGATTCATACAAGACTGCAGTTTTAAAACATTGTGCAAAGGAATACACAGAAAGAGAATGGACAATGCAGCTTCATATCGGAGCACTCAGAAACAACAACACAAAAATGTACAACAAGCTTGGCCCTGACACAGGCTATGATTCAATCAATGACCTTTGTATTGCTGAAAGTCTTGCTAAATTCCTTGATAATCTTGAAGTTGACAATTACTTACCAAAAACAATTCTCTATACATTAAATCCAAAAGACAACTATGTTTTAGGAACAATGCTCGGTTGCTTCCAGGGAACAACTGCAAAGGGCAAAATTCAGTTTGGTTCAGGCTGGTGGTTCAATGACCAGAGAGATGGTATGGTTGAACAGATGAAGGCTTTAGCAAACCTTGGAATGTTAAGCAGATTTGTTGGTATGCTAACAGACTCAAGAAGCTTTGTATCATACACAAGACACGAGTATTTCAGAAGAATATTCTGTAACCTTATCGGTACTTGGGTTGATAACGGAGAATATCCAAACGACGAAGAAATGCTTGAAGAAATTGTTAAAGGTGTTTGCTATAACAACGCAAAAAATTATTTCAAATTCTAAACAAAAGGAGCCATTTACGGCTCCTTTATTAATTTTAAAAACGCTTGTGCGGCTAAAGATAAGGTATTGTGCTTAAGATATGCACAACCGATATGTCTCTTGGGAAGCGGTGGGTTAAGCTGAATTTCTTCAACAATGCCTGAGTTTAATGCTTCTTGTGAGAATTCCTTTACAACACAGGAAAGTCCAAGATGAATAGATGCAAATCTTATTAAAAGCTCGTGAGCGGCAATTTCAATATGAGGAGTAAGCTCAATATGTTTGTTTTTGAAATTTTCATTCAGAAAGTGTCTGGAGCTTGAATTTTCTTCAAGAAGAATAAGTTGCTCTTTTGCAATGTCTTGCCACGAATAGCTTTGCTTTTTATTAAATTCTGCACCGCATATAAAAATATCGTGAATTTCTTTGCAGGGGATAACACAAAGCTCTTTATCTTCTTCAACAGGCATATTGATAAAAGCAAGTTCTGACTGTCCTTCTTTTACCATCTGAATCATGTGATGTGAATATGAGTTTGCCATTTCTATGCGTATTTCAGGATAAAGGGCGTGAAATTTTTCAAGATATGGTAAAAGAAAATGTGTTGTGATGGTATCACCTGCAGCGATGGTAAGAGAGCCGCTGTCTAAATGGTGAAGTCTTGCAAGTAGCGTTTCACCTTGCTCAATAGAAAGCATTGCACTTTCTATTTTCTGAAATAAAAGTGTTCCTTCCTTTGTAAGGGTTACCCCTCGTCTTGAACGAACAAACAAAGTTGTTCCAAGGTCCTTTTCAAGTTGATGTATGCACTGGGAAATGGCAGACTGGGAAATATACAAATGCTCTGCAGCGGTAGAGAAAGAAGAATGCCGTGCAGTTTCATAGAAAATTCTGTAATAGTCAAGTTTTGTTTTCATATAAGCTCTCCTTATTACTGTTGTAAGTATTATCTATTTTACTAATGATAACAATTGTATTATAATAGTTGTTGTAAGAAAAGTCAATATGGGAGGAATTGTTATGGAAAGAAAAATCGGAACAGTCTCAAGAGGTGTTCGTTGTCCTATTATCCGTGAAGGTGATGATATTGGCTCAATCGTTGTAAACAGCGTAATTGAAGCGGCTCAGTCAGAAAACTTTGAACTTCGTGACCGTGATGTTGTTGCAGTAACAGAATCTGTTGTTGCACGTGCACAGGGAAACTATGCATCAATTGATGCAATTGCAAAAGATGTAAAAGCAAAGCTCGGTGGTGAAACAATCGGTGTTATATTCCCGATTTTAAGCCGTAACCGTTTTTCAATATGTTTAAAAGGTATCGCAAAGGGTGCTAAAAAAATCGTTTTAATGCTTAACTACCCAAGTGACGAAGTAGGTAATGCACTTGTTTCACTTGATCAGCTTGACGAAGCAGGTGTTAATCCTTATTCAGATGTATTAAGCGAAGCAAAATACAGAGAATTATTCGGTGAAAACAAACATCCATTTACAGGCGTTGATTATGTTAAATATTATGGAGATTTAATCAAAGAATGTGGTGCAGAAGTAGAAATCATTCTTGCAAATGATGCAAGAGCTATTCTTAAATATACAGACTCAGTATTAAACTGCGATATTCACAGCCGTGCTCGTACAAAGAGAATTCTTAAAGCTGCAGGTGCAAAATGCGTAGTTGGTATGGATGAAATTTTAAATGCATCAGTTGACGGAAGCGGATTTAACGAAAAATACGGTCTTTTAGGCTCAAATAAATCAACAGAAGATACAATCAAGCTTTTCCCACAGGATTGCTTTGACCTTGTTGAAAATATTCAGAAACAGTTTATGGAGCGTACAGGTAAACACATCGAAGTTATGGTTTATGGCGACGGTGCTTTCAAAGATCCAATGGGTAAAATCTGGGAACTTGCCGATCCTGTTGTATCACCTGCTTACACAAAAGGTCTTGAAGGAACTCCAAACGAGTTAAAGCTTAAATATCTTGCAGATAACGACTTTGCGGACCTTAAAGGCGAGGAATTAAAGAAAGCTATTGAAGATGCAATCAAGAAAAAAGGTGACAACCTTGTTGGCAATATGGCATCACAGGGAACAACACCAAGAAGACTTACAGACCTTATCGGTTCACTTTGTGACTTAACAAGCGGTTCAGGTGATAAAGGAACACCTGTTATCCTTGTTCAGGGTTACTTTGACAATATGACAGACTAATAAAATTGATAAAAAGACAGTTCTGATTGAACTGTCTTTTTATTGACAACTTAGTGAAATTTGGTATAATATTATTATGTAAGTTTATGCTAAAAGGAGATATAAATGAACGGAATTAAAATAAAGAATTTAATTATGCTAACTATAGCAGGTATAATAAATGCATTTGGAGTAACAGTATTTTTATCACCTGTTAAGCTCTATGACAGCGGTGTTTCAGGTACTGCTATGCTTTTATCCCAGATAACGCCACAGTGGTGTACACTTTCGATGTTTCTTTTGCTTATAAATATTCCGCTTTTTATTTTTGGATATAAAAAACAGGGTAAAGCTTTTACTTTCTATTCTGTTTACACTGTTATTATATATTCTCTCGGTGCGTGGCTCATAACAGATATTCTTCCGATTGATGTGTCATTAGCATCACCTCTTGCAGGAGATGACCTTCTTCTTTGTGCATTATTTGGCGGTGTGATTTCAGGTGTAGGAAGCGGTATTACAATTAGATATGGCGGAGCAATAGACGGTGTAGAAGTTATGTCAGTAATATTTGCAAAAAAGATTGGTGTTACAGTTGGCACATTTGTTATGGTATATAATGTTATCTTATATATAATATGCGGTATGATAAGAGGAAGCTGGATTTTACCTTTGTATTCAATAGTAACTTATGCGGCAGGACTTAAAACAATCGACTTTATCGTTGAGGGTCTTGACCGTTCAAAAGCGGCAATGATTATAACATCAAAGCCTGATGCTATATGCAAAGAGCTGATGAATGTTTTTGGCAGCGGTGTTACTAAGATTGCAGTTAAAGGCGGTTATTCCAACGCAGATAAAACAATGGTTTATTTTATTCTTGACCGTTTCCAGATTTCAAAGATGAAGGATATTGTTCACACAGTAGATGAAGGAGCATACATAACAATTTCTGAGGTTGCAGATGTTTTTAAAGCAAATATATAATCGGAGCAGAAAATGAGCAATAAAATTACAAAAGATTTTACAAAAGGAAATATACCAAAGCAACTGTTGTTGTTTACATTGCCTTTTATGGCATCAAATGCACTGCAGGTTTTCTACAGCACCATTGATATGATGATTGTAGGAAAATATGTAGGAACTGCAGGTCTTTCTGCGGTTGCACAGAGCAGTCAGATTGTAAATTTCGCAACTATGGTCTGCCTTGGCGTTTCAAACGCAGGGCAGGTGCTTGTTGCACAGGCATTGGGCGCAGGGAAAAAAGACAGAATGAATCATATCATAGGAACGCTTTTTAGTATCCTTATGATTTTAGCGCTTGTTTTTTCGGCAATTATTATCCTGTTCAGCGGTATTATCTTAAAAACTATGAATGTGCCTGTTGAATCCCACAAAATGGCAGTTGAGTACCTTGTTATATGCGGAGGCGGAATGGTTTTTACTGCAGGGTATAATATGGTGTCTGCAGTTTTAAGAGGTATGGGTGACTCAAAAAGACCTCTTTTGTTTATTGTTATTGCATCTTTTATAAACCTTGTGCTTGATATTTTGTTTACAGGCTTTTTAGGTTGGGGCGTTGCAGGTGCGGCGTGGGCAACAATTATCGGTCAGGGTGTTTCATTTGTTTTCTCTGTGTGGTATCTTTCAAAGAATAAAGAACAGTTTGGCTTTGATTTCAAAAAAGAGAACTTTATTCTGGAGAAAAATTATGCAAAAATGATTGTAAGTCTTGGCGCACCAATGGCGGTTCAGTCAGGATTTATAAACATTTCAATGATTTTTGTTAACTCTATGATAAATCAGGTAGGAGTAGTTGCTTCTGCAACCTTTGGGGTTGGCGGAAGAATTGATGATATTGTAAACAAAATATCTCAGGGAATTCAGTATGCAGCAGTGCCTATGATAAGTCAAAATGTTGCGGCAAAGCAAAACGAAAGAGCAAAGAAAATAGTTTACTGGGCGTTGATTTATTCTGCTATACTCACAGTTTTCTTTATGACACTTTATATATTCTTCGGAAAACAGATGTTTATGCTTTTCTCTGATGATGTGAAGGTCCACGAAATGAGTGCTACTTTCATAAGTGCAATACTCTGGATGTTTCCTGCCTTTGGTGTTATGCGAGGAAGCGGAGCCTTTGTTCAGGGTATAGGAAACGCCAAGCTTTCAATGACTTTAGCGCTTCTTGACGGTGTATTTTTAAGAATAGGGTTAAGTTGGCTGTTTGGTGTTGCACTTAATATGGGATTTTTCGGTTTTGTTCTTGGTTATGCTCTTGCACCTTATGGCTATGCAGTACCAAGTATGATATATTTTCTTGCAGGAAAATGGCAAAAGAGAAAAACTCTGGCAGATGATATGTAAATTCAAAGGGGTAAATGTTATATTTACCTCTTTTTTGTATGCTTTTTATATAAAATATCGGAAATGATATAAATTTAAAACTAAATTTATGTTGAAATTTATGTTTTTCTATGTTAATTTATATTAGGGATGTATAGAAAGGAGACGGCTTTATGAAGTGTATTATAAATGGTAAAGTTGTATTAAAAGATAAAGTTTGTGATAATCTTGCAGTTGTTTTTGATGAAAAAATTGAGAAAATTATTGATGTAAACGAAATTAATACTGCAGATTATGAGATAATAGATGCAAATGGACAGTATGTTTGTCCAGGTCTTGTGGATATGCATATTCACGGATACCTTGGTGCAGATGTGTCAGACGGCGATGTTGAAGGAATAGAAAAAATGGCAGAAGGTATTATCAGAAATGGTGTAACCGCTTGGTGTCCTACAACAATGACTGTTTCTAAAAAAGAAATCGAAGCTGCATTTGATGCAGTAAGAGTCGTAAAAAATAAAGGACAGTATTACGGTGCAAGAATTCTTGGTGTAAACAGTGAAGGTCCTTTCATTAATCCATCAAAGAAAGGTGCTCAGGCAGAGGAACACATTTTAATGCCAGATGCAGATTTTATTCTTGCAAATAAAGATATTGTAAAGCTTTTCACAGTTGCCCCTGAGGTAGATGGCGCACTTGATGCAATTGAAAAAGTTGCAAAAGACGGAAGTGTTCTTGTTTCAATGGGACACACAAATGCAACCTTTGAAGAAGCAAACAAGGGTATTGAAAAAGGCGTTAAACACACAACACATCTTTTCAATGCCATGACGGCTTTATCACATAGAAATCCCGGTGTTGTTGGTTCTGCTCTTTCAAACGATGATGTTTCAGTTGAACTAATTGCAGATACATTCCACATTGACAAAGGTCTTTTCGGACTTATTGCAAAAATTAAAGGTGATAAGCTTTGCCTTATTACAGACTGCATAAGAGCAGGTGGAATGATTGATGGAGATTACACACTTGGCGGTCAACCTGTACATAAAGAGGGGATTAAATGCTTAATGCCTGACGGTACAATTGCAGGAAGTGTTCTTGAGCTTAATAGGGCAGTTGTAAATATACTTGAAAACACAAGTCTTGAGGTTTTTGAGGCAGTAAATTGTGCGTCACTTAACCCTGCAAAGGCTCTTGGTGAAGACAAGGAAATCGGCTCAATCGAAGTTGGGAAGAGAGCAGACTTTATGATAGCAGATGAAAAATTTAACGCAAAAATGACAATCCTTGGCGGTGAAATAAGATATAAAGGAGAATAATTATGGTAGCAAAACTCGAACCTGAATTTATGCCTATGGTTAAAGTTATTAATGACTTTAAAAAAGCGGTTGCACAGGCAGATTCACAGGAGCTTGTAATCTGTGTTGAAAGAAACAATGGTCTTACCGCTGTTTATAAAATGGACATTTACAAAGAAGGCACAGGCCACGATGAAGAAAACTATGCAATTGCTGAAAGAATTATTAAAACACTTCTTTGGGCAAAGGGTGGTTTTAAAGTTTTTATTGCAGGTTCAAAATATATTTATGAGAAAATTGCTGACGATTACAAAGTAGGCGGTGCAAGAGAATTTGACTTTAACTTTATGGCTCGTGTTTACGAAAAACCATTTGAAGTTATCCATGTAGAAAATGTTAAAGATGCACCTGCTGAAAACGATGTTTCTTCACCTGTTGGCAGACATCTTGACGGTTGCAGAATCGGTTTTGATGCAGGTGGCTCAGACAGAAAGGTATCTGCAGTAGTTGACGGCGAAACAGTTTATTCTGAAGAAGTTGTTTGGTTCCCAAAACTTCAGAGCGATCCTATGTACCACTACGAAGGTATTTTAAATGCTATGAAAACTGCTGCATCACATATGCCAAGAGTTGATGCTATCGGTGTTTCATCAGCAGGTGTTTATATAGACAACAAAATTATGGTTGCATCTCTTTTCTTAAAGGTTTCTGATGAAAATTTTGAAAAGTATGTTAAGAATATGTATTTAGATGTAGCAAAAGAAATTGGCGATGTTCCTGTTGAAGTCGCCAATGATGGTGATGTTACTGCTCTTGCAGGTGCTATGAGCCTTGAGGATAACAATGTGTTAGGCGTAGCTATGGGTACAAGCGAAGCCGCAGGTTATGTTGATAAAGATGGCAACATTACAGGTTGGCTCAACGAACTGGCATTCGTTCCTGTTGACTTTAATAAAGGTGCAATGGTTGACGAATGGAGTGGCGACTACGGATGCGGTGTTAAATACTTCTCTCAGGATGCCGTTATTAAACTTGCACCAAGAGCAGGTATTGAGCTTGACAATTCACTTTCACCTGCTGAAAAGCTTAAAGTTGTTCAGGCTCTTATGGAAAACGATGATGAAAGAGCTGCAGATATTTATGATACTATAGGTACATATTTTGGTTATGCAATCGCATATTACTCAATATTTTATGATATTAAACACGTTTTAATTATGGGAAGAGTAACAAGCGGCAAGGGTGGTACAATCCTTCTTTCAAAAGCAAATGAAGTGCTTAAAATAGAGTTCCCTGAACTTGCAGAAAAAGTTCAGCTTCACATTCCTGATGAAAAGGCAAGAAGAGTTGGCCAGTCTGTTGCAGCAGCAAGTTTACCAAGAATTAAATAATTTTCTAACTCCGAGAATATCGGAGTTATTATTTTAATTAAATTATCGACAAAAGGTTAATAGTGTTGTATAATATAAAAGAATTGGTTAAGCTAACATGAAAAGTAATTTTTGTTTATGGCTTAAAATAATTATAAGAGAGGTAAAAAATGATAGCAACAATAGTAGAGAATATCAATAATGCACTTTACACATATATACTTATTATAATGCTTGTTGGGTGCGGAATATATTTTACAATCAGAACAGGCTTTGCGCAGTTCAGATTACTTGGACAGCAGATTAAGGCGGTGAGCGAAAAGCCAAAAGATGGAAAAGGTGTTTCATCTTTTCAGGCGTTGATGGTTTCAACTGCATCAAGGGTTGGCACAGGAAATATTATCGGTGTTTCGACTGCAATATGTCTTGGCGGATTTGGCTCAGTTTTCTGGATGTGGATTATTGCAATAATAGGCGGAGCATCTGCACTTATTGAAAGCACACTTGCACAGATTTATAAAAGAAAAGGTCCTGACGGATATTACGGCGGACCTGCATATTATATTGAAACTGCTTTTAAATCAAGAACTCTTGCCATATTTTTCTCAATTTTCCTTATCCTTACTTATGGCTTTGGGTTTAATATGCTTGCATCATACAATCTGCAGTCAACCTTTGCGGAGTATGGCTTTTATAATCCTGAATATTCTCCCTGGATAATAGGGTTTATACTTGCTCTTTTGGTTGGATACTGTCTTTTTGGCGGTGGAAAGAGAATAGTAAAGGTTACAAGCTTTTTAGTGCCTGTTATGGGTGTTATCTATATTGCGGTGGCACTTTTAATTGTTGCTATGAATATAAAAATTTTACCTGAAGTATTCACAAGAATTTTCGCCGAAGCATTTGATTTTAATGCGATTTTTGGTGGTTTTAGTGGCTCTTGCGTTATGTACGGTATTAAAAGAGGGCTGTTCAGTAACGAAGCAGGTGTTGGCTCTGCACCTAATGCGTCTGCGTCTGCAGATGTTACACATCCTGTTAAGCAGGGACTTGTTCAGATTTTGTCTGTGTTTTTAGACACTCTGCTTGTTTGTACTGCAACAGCATTTATGTGTCTTTGTTCAGGCGTTGAGCCAACAAAGGCTATTTCAGGTGCACCTTATGTTCAACAGTCTTTAAAGGTTGTTTTAGGTGATTTTGGTCCAATATTTATAACTGTTGCAATGATACTTTTTGCATTTACAACGCTTCTTGGTAATCTTTATTATGTTGACCAGAGCTTGTATTTTATGATGAACAGAAAACCGGGCAAAAAGGTTCTTTATGTATATTATATTATTGCATCGCTTGTTATTTTTGTAGGTGCAGGGTTAAGTGCGGACCTTTTATGGGGGATTGCAGATATTACAATGGGAGCGATGGCAGTTATAAATATTCCGGTAATACTTGTGCTTGGCAAATATGCATTAAAAGCCTTAAAGGACTATGAAATGAAAATGAAAAACGGTGAGGAGCTTACATTTAAAGCTGAAGATGTGGGACTTCCTCACGAAGTGGAATGTTGGAAATGATAAAGCTATATTTTGCACCAATGGAGGGAATAACCTCCTATACATACAGAAATGTTCACAATGAAATGTTTGGCGGATGCGATGTGTATTACGCACCGTTTATTTCGCCAAGTGAAAATGAGAGGATAAGTGAAAGACACTTTAGAGATATTCTTCCTGAGAACAATAAAGAGGTAACACTTATACCGCAAACACTTACAAACAGAGCAGACCATTTTCTGATGTTTCAGACACAGGCAGAAAAGATTGGATATGATGAGGTTAATTTAAACCTTGGTTGTCCGTCAGGAACTGTGGTAAAAAAAGGAAAAGGTTCAGGCTTTTTGAAGGAACCTGAAAAGGTTGATGTTTTTCTTGATGAAATTTTTCAGCAAAACAAAGGTAAAATATTGGTAAAAACAAGACTTGGTTACTATGATGGCGATGAAATGGAAAAGCTTACTGAAATTTATAATAAGTATGATATGGAAGAGCTTATTATTCACGCAAGGGTAAGAGAAGCACTTTATAAAGGTGAGCCTGACATGGAAAGCTTCAAAAAAGCTTATGAAAGCTCAAAAAACAAGGTTTGCTTTAACGGCAATATTTTTACTAAAGAAGCCTATGAAAAGCTAACTGATGAATATAAAGGTATTGAAAGTGTTATGATTGGAAGAGGGGCGATTGCAAACCCTGCAATTTTCCGTGAAATAAAAGGAGGAGCAAAGCTTGAAAATAAGGAGCTTGTAGATTTTACATATCTTTTAGCAGAAAGATATATGCAGGTACTTAAATCACAAGTGTTCACATTAAGAAAGCTTAAAGAAATCTGGGTGTATATTTTATGGAACTTCCCAAATGACAAAAAATTCTCTAAAGCAATAATGAAGACAAACAGTCTTGATGATTTTAAGCAGATAATAAAAAATTCCCTTTTATAAGGGAATTTTTTGATTAGTTGACATTTATCTTAGCAAGACCTGCTTCAGATGTTTCCTTATATCTGTTTGAAAGGTCTCTGCCTGTTTCTTTCATTGTGTGAATAACCTTATCTAAAGAAATTTTTCTGGTGCTGCTTAGGAAACTTGCAAGGTTAACTGCGTTCATCGCTCTCATAGCTGCAACTGCATTTCTTTCAATACAAGGAATCTGCACAAGTCCGCAGATAGGATCACAGGTTAAGCCTAAATGATGCTCAATTGCAATTTCTGCCGCATATTCAATCTTATCCATATTAAGCTCAAAGAGTTCGGCAAGTGCAGCAGCAGTCATAGCACATGCAGAGCCTATTTCTGCCTGACAACCACATTCTGCACCTGAAATAGAAGCGTTTGTTTTAATAAGGTTACCGATAACACCTGCCACCATAAGTGCTTTTATGATTTCGTCGTCACTGTAGCCTTTCTTCTGTTGCTGATAGTACATAACTGCAGGAAGTACCCCTGACGCACCACAGGTAGGTGCAGTAACAATTGTTTCACTTGAGGCATTTTGTTCACTTACTGCAAAAGCATAAGCGCAGATAAGTCTATTCTCTCTGGTTTCACGGCTTTCGTCAATATGCTCCTGATCATAAAGGAATTTTGCTTTTTTCTGAACATTAAGTCCGCCTGGGAGGATACCCTCATCATTAAGACCTCTTATAATACAGTCTTTCATTGTTTCCCAGATAGTGGTCATATATTTATAGAAATCTTTTCCTTCTGTTTCCATAACATATTGCCATAGGCGAATATTCTTCTTTTCACAATATGCCTTGATTTCATCAAAGGTTGTAAGCTCATATATAAGGTCTAATGGCTTGATTTCCTGGTCCTCTGAAACAATATTTCCGCCGCCTACACTTAAAACTCTTTTACAGTCCAGTTCTTTACCGTCTTTGTATGCTATAAGATCCATTGTGTTAGGGTGGGGAAGCTCAAATTCATTTGAAAGATTGAATTCTATTTCGCAAGAAATTGGTGCGAGGGTTGTTTTTATAACCTTATCTGTACCGTGACCTTTACCTGTCTTTGCAAGTGAACCGTAAAGAATTGCTTTGAATTTATCGGCGTCAGGATTCTTTTCCTTAAAAATTTTACAAGCTCTTTCAGGACCGAT
>JAZSLZ010000126.1:0-7853 GCA_045535635.1 Clostridia bacterium | reverse complement strand
TTTTTGGCGGACAGGGTGGGATTCGAACCCACGTGCCGGATTGAATACCGACAAACTGATTTCGAGTCAGCCCCGTTATGACCACTTCGATACCTGTCCGTGTGTATGTTTGAACTCCGATTTGACGGAGAAAAAAACAAGCAAATTATAATAAATGTATCTTGAGGAAAAACGCAGGTTGCGTTTTTCCTAGTCAAAGAATTTCTTTGACTAGGAAATTGCATTGCAATTTCCAGATGCTTTATTGCAACGAGGTTCACGAAAATTATTCGGGAAAATAATTTTCGTACCAACAAATGCTTTGTTGGTACGAAATAGCGTCATTACGCTATTTCGTGAGTGAACACTCGTTATAAAATTTTGTTAGAAAAATGTTAGAAATGGCTAGAAAAACCGCTAGCTAAGGGTGTAAAAACAAGGTTTGAACCTCTCTTAAACCCGCACGGTTAAGCCATTTGTAGGGGTACAGTTACAGTGTAACCGAGGGGATTTCGAGTCAGTCCCGTTATGTCCTCTTCGATACCGCTCCGTATATAGTTTTCTGTCCCTGTGTTTGTGCAAGGACAGAATTATTATTTTACAACTTCCATTACTGATTTTCTTGCAATTTCAAGGTCTTTTTCATTAACCTCAACATCAAAATCGTATGATTCGAACTTGTGGTTTGAAACATCGTTTCCTGTTAATGCTCTGTACCATGTAAGACCAAGTGCGTATCTGCCGATACCAAAGTCTGCATGGAAACCGTCACGGTGAACCTTTTCAATTCCTTTTTCAAGCATTTTTTCAAAAACCTCTCCGCAAGGGATAATTTTATAAGCATTTATATCCTCTGCCGCTTTTTTGTATGATGATTCAACATCCTTGAACATTTCCTGATGAGTTGTGTAGCCAAGTTCGTCTGAAAGACGTTTACTGTCCTGAGCGTATGCCCATGTTTGATGAATAAGGATTTTAGCTTCAGGTGCTACTTCTCTTATCAGATCTGCCAGGTCGTTTAAATATGGCTGGAAGGTTTCATATTTAGGAGCTTTATGGCTAACCTGCTGCAGTGAGACATAATCCCAGTCTCTACTTGCCAGAACCTCTTGTATCGATACGTATATACCTGCACTTAAGCCATTTAATTTAAGTACATGCCTTTTATTTTCACTGTACATAGTTTTCACATGTGTAGAAAGAGGACATCCACCAATGCTGATATTTACTACCTGCAAATCAACTCCGTCCTTTCTTGCTATCTGATTAAGATACCTTGTTGCATCATCTGAAAAACTGTTCCCGATTGTTAAAATATTCATTTATTCAATGCCTCCGTACTGAATTTCCATTATTATTTTACACCATGCTCTTTGTCGAGCTTTTTATTTCTTGCATAAAGAACAAGGTCTGCACCTACCATAATGAGGTTTAAGAAATAGAAAAAGAGTACATACCAGTCTGTTGCAATCTTTGACATATAAGCAGGATTTAAAAATTTACCTGTTATACCTGCAATATAACCGAAGAAAATAAGGCATAAAAATCCAAGGCTCTTTCCTTTTGTTGTTCTTGCCTTATATGACTTAATAACGTTTAAAGGCCATGACGCACCAAAACTTACAATCATAATTACTTCTAAAATTTGTGACATAAAAATTTCTCCCTTGCATTTTCATATATAATACCATTTTTTCACGTTATTGTAAATGGTTTTTATCTTCTCCATATTTTTCCTGAAAGAAGTACAAGCATTGGGAAAATTTCAAGTCTTCCTACAATCATTGCCATAGTCAGCACAATTTTTGAAAGAGGCGAAAAAATTGAAAAGTTTCCCATAGGTCCTACCATAGCGAACCCTGGACCTATATTACTTAAGGTTGCAACTACAGATGTGAAGCTTGTTGTAAAATCAAAATTATCAAGACTTACTACAAGGAAAACAAAAGCAAAGATAATCATATATGAAACAAAGAAAACATTTATTCCTCTTAAAGTCTCGTGTTCAAGAACTTTGCCGTTATACTTAACTTTAACCATACTTTTCGGATGAGTAAGCACTTTAACTTCCTTGATGATGCTTTTAACAAGTAAGGTTATTCTTGAAACCTTTATTCCCCCACCGGTACTTCCCGTACAAGCACCGCAGAACATTAAAAGCATAAGAATAGCTTTGGAAAACTGTGGCCACATATTAAAATCACAGGTTGCATATCCTGTTGTTGTTATAATTGAACCTACCTGAAAAGCACTGTGTCTTAAGGTTTCCCACACCGATCCGTAAAGATGATTTATATTAAGGCTTATCAAAGTTATTGATACCGCAACGATAGTAAGATATGACAATACTTCCTCAAGCTTAAATGCAGTTTTTATCTTTCTCATTAAGATGAGATAGTAAAAGGCGAAATCAATACCAAAAATTATCATAAATACTGTTATTGTATTTTGAACAAATGGTGTATAATCTGCCAGTCCTGAATTTCTTATGCCAAATCCACCTGTTCCTGCAGTTCCGAAGGAAAGTGTTGTTGCCTCAAAGAAATTGAGACCTCCAATAAGCAATAGTGTAATCTCAAGCACTGTCAAGGCGATGTATATAAGATACAGAATTTTAGCAGTTGTTCTTACTCTTGGCACAAGCTTTCCTACTGAATGTCCCGGTGACTCTGCTTTTAAAAGATGCAAATTATTTCCACCTGCAACAGGAAGTATTGCAACCAAAAACACAATAACTCCCATTCCGCCAATCCAATGGGTAAAGCTTCGCCAGAAAAGCATAGACTTTGGCAGAGCTTCCACATCTGTTAAAATTGATGCACCTGTTGTTGAAAAACCTGATGCAGTTTCAAAAAGTGCATCTATAAAGCTTGGTATTGCTCCTGATATTACAAATGGAATTGCACCAAAAAGACTTATTACAATCCAGCTGAGTGCAACCGAAGCAAAGCCCTCTTTTGCATACATAGCCTTATTTTTGGGCCCTGCAAGTACCAATGGTGTGCCAATTACCGCACATAGAAGTGCACATAATAAGAACACCCACTTTTTCGGCTCGTCATAAATAAGTGCACACAAAAACGGCAAAAGCATACTAACTGCTTCAATATTAAGTGCCCACCCTAAAACATAGGTTACTATTCTGAAATTCATTTTTCTACCTCAATATATCACTTATGTCTTCAAATCCTTTGTGGGTTGTTACCACAATAACTGTATCCCCTGCATAAATCATATCTTTACCTTTTGGAGTTATTATAGTTCCGCTTCTGTTTATACAAGCAATAAGAATTCCTGATTTAAGAGAAAGGGTTTCTATTGTTTTATTGGCAATAGGAGAATTCTCTGCAACTTTGAATTCAAGAGCTTCTGCTTTGCCATCTAAAATATAGTGCATTGTTTCAATATTACTACCAATTGAGTTGTTAAGAGCACGGACAAATCGCACAATATAGTCTGCAGTTATATCTTTAGGATAGATTATGCTGTCAAGTCCCAGGTTGCTGATTACTTCATCATAAGCAATTCTGTTTATTTTTGTAATTATTTTACCCTCTGTTTTTGTTTTTGCATAAAGAGAAAGCAAAATATTTTCTTCGTCGATATTAGTCAATGCAACAACTGACTCTGCATTTTCTAATCCTTCTTCAAGAAGAAGGTTGTTTTCTGTGCCGTCACCATTTACAATTGATGCTTTTGGGACAAGACTGCATAATTCTTCACTTCTTGCGGTGTTTTGTTCTATAATTTTAACATCTATTCCTGACTTAATAAGTCTGTTTGCAAGATAAACTGCAGTAGTTCCTCCGCCGATTATCATTGTATCTTTAACCTTGTTGGTTTTAACGCCTATCTTTTTAAAGAATGCTGCAGCTTCCTCAACAGTTGCCACAATACTTACAAGGTCTCCTGCTTTGATTTCAAAATTACCACCAGGAATAAAAGCCTCATCATCTCTTTCAACACCACAGATGAGCACCTCTCCCCCTACCTTGTTCTTGAATTCCATAAGCTTAAGACCGTCAAGGTCAGAATCTTCTTTAACCTTGAACTTAAGAATTTCCACTCTTCCCTTTGCAAAAGTATCTATTTCAATTGCAGATGGGAATCTTAAAATTCTTGCCATTTCAGTTGCGGCAATATATTCAGGATTTATAATCATAGCAAGACCTAAATCCTCTTTGAACAAGTGAATTTCTTTACTGTACTGCGGGTCTCTTACTCTGGCAATAGTTTTGCAACCGCCTGTTTTTCTTGCAATAAGACAGGTTAAAAGATTGATTTCATCAGAACCTGTTGCGGCAATTAAAACATCTGCTTCTTTAACACCTGCATCAAGAAGTATGTCAATACTTGTACCGCTTCCGATTACACCCATAACATCATAGGCATTTACAACCGATTCAGTTTTGTTTTTACTTAGATCTACCGCAGTAATGTTTATATATTCTTCTTTACTTAATCTTTCAACAAGCTTTATTCCAACCTTGCCGAGACCAACTACTATTATATTCATAACTTTTCTCCATATTTTTTCTTGATTATACCAAACACACTCTTACAAGTCAAGCAACAATGAACTTATTTCTTCTAGCTTTGTTACTGTATAGTCAGGCTTAACTCCCTCTGCTTTCCCTTTTTTAAGATAGTCAAACCAAATGGTTTTTATTCCGAAGTTCACTCCGCCCTCTATATCTGCAGTAAGAGAATCTCCAATAAGAATTACCTCTTCTTTTTTTAAAGGTGCCAGTCTTGCCATACACTCCTCAAAATATTCTTGTGCAGGTTTTGCAACACCAATTTCGTCAGAAATAAACAGATGGTCTGCATACTTAAGCATATCTGCCTTTGTAAGCTTTATCATCTGCTGATATTTTGATGAATTACTTGCATAACAAATTATATATTTACCATACAAAAAGTCAAGAAGATCTTTCGCTCCCTCAACAGGAATTCCTGCCTGTGGAACATACTCAATAAATTTCTGTTCAAAAGAAGGACCGTCAGCTTTTATACCAAGCTCATTAAAAATTGTCTGCCATCTTATTTTATGAAGCTGTGGCTTTGTAATAGTTCCTTTTTCAAGTCTTCTCCACAATTCATCATTTATTCTATGAAAGGTTGATATAACATCGTCTGTCATTTCAAGATTGTATTCCTCAAAACACTTTCTCATTGACCATTCTGCACTTTTGTTAAAATCTATAAGTGTGTTATCAACATCTAACAGTATTGCCTTTATCATATTGTATCCTCTTTGATTTTTTCTATATTTTCTATGCAGTATTCAACCTCTGCCGAATACATTCTTGCTATATCAGTCATTTTCTCAAAATCTTTGTTGTATTTCTCCCACAATGCACCTACAAGATAGCAACTTATAAGCACAAAGTAAATTTCATTCTTTGCTCCTTTAAAATTACGGAAAACAAAATAAACTGCAAGTTGTTCAAACATAATTTCAAGGTCTTTAACTTTAAAAATATTGCCTTTAAAATCATACATTTTTATGTCTTCAAGTTCTTTTGTCCACATTTCATCAAGTCGTTGCAATGTCAGATATTTTTCTGCAACTTCTTTCAAATTAAAATCAAAGCTTAAGCCGTATTTTTTGGCTAATGAATCAAATCTTTCGCGAATTGAAGCATCTCTGTTTTGCAGAATAGAAAAAACTTCATCTCTTTCTTCAAAGAATATACTTTCTTCCTCTGTTGCTTTTTCAATTCTTTCAAGTGTTGTCTTATTTGTTTCAGAAAGAATAATTCTTGCAGCTTCTTCACAACAAAGACCAAGTCCTGTTTCAATGCCGTTTGTATATTCATTCTGAAATCTTGGGTGGAGATAACAAATATCACACAATCCGTCTTCACCAAGTTCTGTTATAATATCGCAAAGTCCTTTATCGTTAAGGAAAGGGCATCTTTCGTTTTTAAGAACAAAATGCGGTGGATTGCCACTTATGCTTTTTCTTATTCTGTCTCCAAGCTCACCATCAATATTATTATAAATATCCATGGTGTCTTCATCAATATCTATTTCCCAACCGATGGAACAACTGTGCTTGCATTTGTCCGCTATACATTTAAATTTATGATAATAAGACGGAAAAACTTCCTGCACTTCCCTCACCTCGTTTTCTTTAATTAATAATTAATAATGAATGATGAATAATGAATAATTGTGGTGGAAAATCGCAAAGCGATTTTCTTCATTGATTTTTTTATTCAATTATTTCATCTGTTAGATCAACTCTTTATATAAAGACTGTATAATTTAGATGCCATTGTTTTTTATTGGCGTTAATATTAAGTATGGACTAAAAAACAATTAGTTAGTTACTTACTTTCTTTTTTAAGTTTCATAAATTCAATAATTTGTATGATAAATAATACTATATGTGCTATTCCTGCAATTCCTGATACTATCCAAGCCACATCTGTAAAAACCTCATTACGAACTAAATTAAACAAACAATATGTAGGGCCTATATCACCACCATCCGGCAACAAAACCCAGAAAATCAAATATGTAGCAATAAAAAGATAATTTGTTATCCTTAATCCCGGAGAATCAACAAATAATTTTGATGCATATAAATTTGTCAACAAAAACAATATTGGATGTATAATAGGTATTAACATAATTATCATACAAAACCTAATCCAGCCTATATTAAGCACCAATGATAGAGTAGCAATAACAATGCAAATTACAGATAGAAGTAATGGTTTGTTTTTTGTTAGATTATTCTTTTTAAATAATTTAATTAATTTTGCAATTCCCCAGATAATAAGTCCAATAATTGCTATAATTTGTGCTATTACAAAAATCGTAGAAAAAATATAATAACCCGTTTTTAATATATTCGTCATACTCTATCTCCTTTCGTCAAATTTCGACACTCTTACTAGACTCGTGTCAAGTTAAGGACAAAATTTTGTCGATATGCAAACTAAAGTTTGCTCGATATTTTTACTCCGTAAAATCGATATGTTTTCCCTTTGGTCAAACTCGATATGATATGAATTATCGTTGCCTTATCAACATATCGAGCACGGCTGTGCATATCGAGTGCGAAGCACATATCGAGAATTCGCAAGAATTCATATCGATGCGTTGCTAAAGCAACGCTATAAAGACTGTATAATCTGGATGCAAAGCATCAAAGCCTCCCTTGCCTAAAGGGAGGTGTCAGCCGCAGACTGACGGAGGGATTCCTTTACAGCAATATCAATATACTGACATACTCCCTCAAAATTTCTATTTACCTCGTTGTTAGGTATTCTAATAACAGTCAAATTCCTTTGTACTATTTTTTCAGTCCTGATTTTATCTTTCATCAAAACCTTTTCTTCGTAGTGCTGTGAACCATCAAGTTCTATGATTAATCTCGCACTATGACAATAAAAATCCACAATATAATTATCAATTACTTTTTTTCGTAAAAATCTAATAGGATAATTTTTCAAGTAATCATACCAAAGATGTTTTTCTTCTTTAGTCATATTCTTGCGCAATGCTCTTGCATTGGTTGTTAATTCTGTGTTATGTTTTCTTTCCATATATCCCTCCACCATCTTCGATGGTCCCCCTCCCTTTAGGCAAGGGAGGCTTTTATAATCCGCCAAATTTCGACAATCTTTATAGACTCATGTCAAGACTGGAGAACAGTGAATAATAAGAACCACGACCCAATAACGCAATCAAAGATTGCGGTCGGGTACCCCGGAACCTTGTTATGCTAAAGCATAATATGGACCTACTAACTTTTCCCTATTTTTTCAACTATTTTTCCTTTACCACTTTTTCTTAGAACCCGCGAGAATACTGGATTTTCTCGCATCCGAAACCAGAAGTAAAAATGCTTGTTTACA
>JAZSLZ010000066.1:0-7584 GCA_045535635.1 Clostridia bacterium | reverse complement strand
AACAACATTACTCTCCTTTCAAAATCACTTCAGGTTCTCCCTGTAAAATTCCACGGTATGACAAACACAGACCTCAGATACAGGCAGAGATATGTTGACCTTATTATGAACAAGGATGTTAAAGATACATTCATAAAGCGTTCAAAAATCATTTCAACAATCAGAAAATATCTTGACGGTCAGGGCTTCTTAGAAGTTGAAACACCAATGCTCGTTTCAAACGCAGGCGGTGCTGCAGCTCGTCCTTTTGAAACACATTTTAACGCACTTGACGAAGATTTCAAACTTCGTATTTCTCTTGAGCTTTACTTAAAGCGTCTTATCGTAGGCGGACTTGAAAAAGTTTATGAAATCGGCAGAGTTTTCAGAAACGAAGGCTTAGACACAAGACACAACCCTGAATTTACTCTTATGGAGCTTTATCAGGCGTACACAGACTACCACGGTATGATGGATTTAACAGAAAACCTCTACCGCCACGTTGCTCAGGAAGTATTAGGTACAACAAAAATCGTTTATAACGGTATTGAAATGGACCTTGGCAAACCATTTGAAAGAATTACAATGGTTGATGCTGTTAAGAAATATGCAAATGTTGACTTCAACGAAATCAACACTCTTGAAGAAGCAAGAGCCGCAGCAGACGCACACCATGTTGAATACGAAGAACATCATAAGAAAGGTGACATCTTAAACCTCTTCTTTGAAGACTATGTTGAAGAACACCTTCTTCAGCCTACATTCGTTATGGACCACCCTGTTGAAATTTCTCCTCTTACAAAGAAAAAACCAGGCAACCCTGACTATGTAGAAAGATTTGAATTCTTTATGAACGGCTGGGAAATGGCAAACGCTTATTCAGAGCTTAACGATCCAATCGACCAGAGAGAAAGATTTAAGGCTCAGGAAGCACTCCTCGCCCTTGGCGACGAAGAAGCAAACACAACAGACGAAGACTTTATGAACGCCCTTGAAATCGGTATGCCTCCAACAGGTGGTATCGGCTTCGGTATCGACCGTATGTGTATGCTCCTCACAGACTCAGCCGCAATCAGAGATGTTTTATTGTTCCCTACAATGAAGCCTCTTGATAAATAATATAGAAATGGTGTTTTACTACACCAACGTGTATAAAAAAGGCACTTTGTGTTTTAGGACTACGGAATAATTCCGTAGTCTTTTTTTATTCTGATTTTATTTTCGTTATCGAAATTTTCGATGATGAACATTTAAATCATTCATTTGACTAATGCAAATTTATAATATATAGTATTTACAGAAAGATTTGACATTTGGAGGAAAATGTAATGCCAGAAATTAAGTTTTACAATCGTAAACCTGTGCCTATGGAAATGCACAAGGTTAAAATAGTACAGAAATTAACTCTACTCCCAGGGAATAAGCGTTTGGAAAAGCTACAGGAAGCAGGTTTTAATACCTTTATGCTTCACAACGGGGATATTTTTATGGATATGCTCACAGATTCAGGCGTGAACGCAATGAGCGATAATATGCAGTCTGCAATGCTCAGAGCAGATGATGCTTATGCAGGTTCAGAAACATTCTACAGAATGAGAGATAAGCTTGAAGAAATCTTCGGAATTAAATATCTTCTCCCTACTCATCAGGGCCGTGCTTGTGAACATATTATTGCTCAACATTTTGTTAAACCTGATAGCTGTGTTATTATGAACTACCACTTCACTACATCAAAGGCTCACGTAACACGTCTTGGCGGAAGAGTTGAAGAGCTTGTTAAGGACGAAGGCCTTGTTGTTAAAAGCACACTTCCTTTTAAGGGCAATATTGATTTAGACAAAATGAAAGCGTGTATTGAAAAAGAGGGTGCTGAAAACATTGCCTATGTAAGACTCGAGGCAGGTACAAACCTTATTGGCGGACAGCCTATTTCTTATGCTAATATGAAGGAAGCAACCGACCTTGCAAAGTCAAAAGGTATTCCTACTATTCTTGATGCCTCACTTTTACAGGATAATCTTTACTTTATCAAAACTCGCGAAGAATCAATGAAAGACAAATCAATCAAAGAGATTACAAGAATGATTGCTGATTTGTTTGACATAGTCTATTTCTCTGCCCGTAAATTTGGTTTTGGCAGAGGTGGCGGTATTCTTGTTCGTGAAGAAAAGTTATTCCACGAATTGGAAGATTACATTACAATGTTTGAAGGCTTCCTTACATACGGCGGAATGTCTGTTAAAGAAATGGAAGCTCTTATAATAGGTTTTGAAGAAACTATGGATATGGATATTATCTCACAGGGTCCACAATTTATTAACCACTGCGTAAATGAGCTTGACAAACTTGGTGTTCCTATGATTACACCAGGTGGCGGTCTTGGTGCGCACATTGATGCCCGTGATGTTGTTGGTCACATCCCTGCTGAACAATATCCTGCTGGTTCTCTCGTTGCTGCCCTTTATCTTTGTGGCGGTATAAGAGGTATGGAACGCGGTACTCTTTCAGAAGAAAGAAACGCAGACGGCACAGAACATATTGCTTCTGTAGAAATGGTTCGACTTGCATTCCCAAGAAGAGTATTTACTCTGTCCCAGACTGAATATGTTATAGACCGTGTAAAATGGCTTTACGACCACAGACATTTAATCGGCGGATTAAGATTTGTTCACGAACCTAAAACTCTCAGATTCTTCACAGGACGACTTGAACCTGTATCTGACTGGCCACAAAAGCTTTTAGAAGCTTATATCAATGATTTCGGTGATGATCAGTAATAAAAAGCTATCTCTTGAAAACAAGAGGTAGCTTTTTATTTTCTTGTAAAAACAGGAAGTACAGAGATTGGAGCATCTACTGTTACAACCGTTCCTCCGCTATACACCCTGCCGTCTGTATATTCCCAGTTACACCCCTTTGGAAGTCTTACTGTTTTTGTGGTATGTCCTTTTTCAACAACAGGGGCAACTAAAGTATTTTTACCAAACATAAAATAATCTTTAACCGTTTCGTAATTTTCATCAGGGAATTCGTAAGCCATCGCCCTTATAATAGGCTCACCGCTTTTTCTTGTTTCATTAACAAGCTTAATTATTTCAGGCGCAATTTCTTTATGCTTTCTTGCCGCATCAAGGCAGTATGAGCAATTTTCTTCACTAAGATATTCCCACGGTGCTAAAGAGAACTGCATCATAGGTAAGTATGCTGAAGCCTGTGCCATACGAACAAACAATTCTTCGTCAAACACAAAGTCATCTCTTAAAAACATACTCCATTCCCCTCCGCCAATCATATCAGGACAAACAAATGGATGTCCTGCAAGTCCTTGTGCGATTGTATTTGGAATAATTGTATTAAGTCCGTTCTTATCCCATGAATGTGCTCTGTCTGCAAGTCTTGATATAGAGCATTTTCCTCCGCATTTGAAAGAATCTTTATACTCGTGGTACTTATATGCTCTTCCGAAATCATTCCAGGCTATATTTCTTAAAAATTTCTTTTCTTCTTCTAAAATATGACCATTTCTGCAACAAAGATTACTGTAGTAATACCATGCTCCGCCATCAAACTTAAAGCCGTCTATTTTATAATTTTCCATTAAAGCGTCAAGTTGGACCTTAAGGAACTGTCTGTCCGCTTCTTTTGTAAAGTCAAGTATTGCACTATAGCCATTCCACCACTGAATAATTGCAGGTGAATACCAAGGCTCATCATCTATTCTTAAATAAAGCTCTGTACTTATTTTACTTTCGCCAAATTCCGCACCAGAGTGCACACTTTTAACATAGGCTTCTCCGTCACATCGAACAAAAGGGCAAACCCAGAGCATAACTTTAAAACCAAGACTGTGAAGCTCCTCAACCATTTTTTCAGGCTCCGGAAATTTGATTTTATCAAACTCCCATGTTCCGTAAGGCTGGTGCCACCCTTCGTCAATTATAAGAATCCCCGGATCAAAACCATTATCTACGATACCGTGAGCATATTCTAAAACCTTCGCCTGCGTTGGATTATATGTAAACTGCATCCATCCGTTATACTGAGCAGTTTCAAAAAACTCAACAGGAAGCTCTGCATTATCAAAAGGGAAATGATTTTTTGTTGCACATAAATATGCATCTTTAAGAGTTTTTCCGTCTTCATTAACTGTTATTGCCTCGCCGCTTACTGTAATAGTTCCGTCCTTAAAGGTTACGCTGTCAAGCTTCTCGCACCAGATATATCTGCCCTTCGAGGAAACAAGCAAAGGCATCAGTTGATTACTTAACGACTCTTCTTTTAAATTTATATTAAGCTCTGTATCTTTTGAAAATGGCATATTTACACCTAAAGATGACGCCATTCCCCACCAATATTCATTATCTGCTATATTAATTGTTATGTCCACCATCTTCCCCCCTTTGGTAAGCCGAATTTTATCATACAACATATTCAAAGTCAAGGTAAGGGAGTTGATTTTTCTTTAATAGTGTGTTATAATATTAAAGATAAGTCTTCAAGATGCGTTCTGTTGGCAAATCACACAAATTTATTCCTGATGTTTAAGTTAACTGAAGCAAAAGGTGCAAAATTTATACGGAGTTTTTGCGTCCTTTTAAGGTCGCATTTTTTATTATGAGAAATTACATTAACAGTTTAAAAACTGAATATGATTTTATAGACTTACTTAAAAAGTATGAAGACAAAGCTTTTTGTGAAAAGCTTCGCCGTGAAGCAGAAGCTTTACGAAATCAGGTTTACGGCAAAAGGATATTCATAAGAGGTCTTATTGAGATTTCAAGCTACTGCAAAAATGACTGTTATTATTGTGGCATAAGGTGTTCAAATAAAAATGCTGAAAGATACCGTCTTTCTAAAGAACAAATACTTTCCTGTTGTGAAACAGGAAATGCTTTAGGCTTTAAAACCTTTGTTCTTCAGGGCGGAGAGGACAATTATTACACAGATGACAAAGTTTGCGATATTGTCTGTTCAATAAAGGAAAAATATCCTGATTGTGCTGTTACTCTTTCACTTGGGGAAAAATCAAAGGAAAGCTATAAGAAGTTTTTTGATGCAGGTGCAGACAGATACCTTTTAAGACACGAAACTGCAGATAATACTCACTACAAAAAACTGCACCCAGAAAATCTTACACTTGAAAACAGGAAAAAATGTCTTTACGATTTAAAAGACATAGGTTTTCAGGTTGGAGCAGGGTTTATGGTTGGTTCGCCCTATCAGACATACGAAACAATTGCAAAAGATCTGTTGTTCTTAAAAGACTTAAATCCGCAGATGGTTGGCATCGGGCCTTTTATATCACACAAGGATACACAATTTAAAGATTTTGAAAACGGAAGTGTTGAAAAGACTTTGTTTTTACTTTCTGTTATAAGACTTATGCTTCCACATGTTCTTCTTCCTGCAACAACTGCTCTTGGCACCCTTGCAGAAGATGGCAGACAAAAAGGAATTATGGCAGGAGCAAATGTTATAATGCCCAACCTTTCACCTGCTGACACCAGAGAAAAATACAATTTATATGACAATAAACTTGCTAACGGCTGCGAGGCAGCAGAAAATCTTGAAAAACTGAAAAAAGAAATAAAAATAACAGGTTGCAAAATTGTAACCGATAAAGGAGATTATAAAAATGGCATACAATCCTAAATCAAAAAAAGCAGAAGAATTTATTGATCACAGCGAAATACTTGAAACTTTAAAATATGCTGATGAAAACAAAGACAACAAAGCTCTTTTAAAAGAAATTGTTGAAAAAGCAAAATTAAGAAAAGGACTTTCTCACAGAGAAGCATCTGTTCTTCTTGCCTGTGACGATGAGGAAATTAATAGCGAAATTTATAAACTTGCTGCAGAAATCAAACAGGAATTTTACGGCAACAGAATTGTTATGTTTGCACCTCTTTATCTTTCAAACTACTGCATAAACGGATGTGTTTACTGTCCTTATCATTTAAAAAACAAAACTATTCCAAGAAGGAAGCTAACACAGGATGAAATCAGAAAAGAGGTTATTGCACTTCAGGATATGGGACATAAACGCTTAGCAATTGAGCTTGGCGAAGATCCTGTTAACAATCCTATTGAATATGTGCTTGAAAGCATTAAAACCATTTACGACATCAAGCATAAAAACGGTGCTATAAGACGAGTTAATGTAAATATTGCAGCAACAACTGTTGAAAACTATAAAAAGCTTAAAGAAGCAGGAATTGGTACTTACATTCTCTTCCAGGAAACATATCACAAGGAAAACTATGAAAACCTCCACCCAACAGGTCCAAAGCACGATTATGCTTATCATACAGAGGCTATGGACAGAGCTATGGAGGGCGGTATTGATGATGTAGGTCTTGGCGTTTTATTCGGTCTTTCGCTTTACCGTTATGAATTTGCAGGTCTTTTAATGCACGCAGAGCATCTTGAAGAGGTGTTTGGTGTAGGCCCTCACACCATAAGTGTTCCAAGAATTCGTTCTGCAGAAGATGTTAACGCAGAGGATTTTAAAGATGGTATCAGTGACGAAACCTTTGCAAAGCTTGTTGCATGTATAAGAATTGCAGTTCCATACACAGGTATGATTATTTCCACAAGAGAAAGTGAAGAATGCAGAAAGAAAGTTCTTCACCTTGGTGTTTCACAGATAAGCGGCGGCTCTAAAACAAGCGTTGGCGGTTATGCAGAAAACGATTACTGTGAACATAGTGAACAATTTGAAATCAGTGACAACAGAACACTTGACGAGGTTGTTAAATGGCTTATGGAAATGGACTTTATCCCATCTTTCTGCACCGCTTGTTACAGAGAAGGAAGAACAGGCGACAGATTTATGTCTCTTTTAAAAAGCGGACAAATAAGCAATTGTTGTCATCCAAATGCCCTTATGACCTTAATGGAATATTTAGAGGATTATGCATCCGATGAAACCAAAAAGGTTGGTTATCCATTAATAGAAAAAGAAATTGAAAATGTATCAAGTGATAAGGTAAAAGCAATTGCTAAAGATAACCTTGAAGCTATAAAAAACGGAAAGAGAGATTTCAGATTTTAATGAACACTCCTAACTTAAACAGAATTCACATAGGGATTTACGGTAAAAGAAATGCAGGTAAATCTTCTCTTATAAATGCCCTTACAAATCAGGACCTTTCTGTGGTTTCTGATGTTAAAGGCACAACAACCGATCCCGTCTTCAAGGCTATGGAGCTTCTTCCACTTGGTCCTGTTGTGTTAATAGACACTCCGGGTATTGATGATATTGGCAAACTTGGTGAAATGCGTGTTAAACAGGCATTAAAGGCATTAAACAGATGCGACTTTATACTTTTGGTTGCAGATGCAAGTGAAGGACTTACAAAAGAAGATGAAGATTTTTTAATGCTTTTGAGAGAAAAGAACATACCTTCAATTACGGTTATGAACAAAGCTGACCTTACAGAAAAAAGAGATGATTTTATCTATGTAAGTGCCAAAGACGGCAGCGGCATAGAAGACCTGAAAAAACTTATGGGCGAAAAAATCAAATTTGATGATGATTTCCCCATTATCTGCGACCTTTTAAACAAAGAAGATATTGTGATGTTGGTTTGTCCCATAGATGAA
>JAZSLZ010000107.1:0-2141 GCA_045535635.1 Clostridia bacterium | reverse complement strand
TGACCTTAATTACCTTGAAGAAGAACACAAGATTATAAGAACCCGTGGCGGTGCAAAAGCAGTTTCATTTATAACAGATAATATTAATGAGGAAAAGTTTTTAAAGCAAAAACTTGTTCATATTGAAGAGAAAAATATTATTGCTAAAAAAGCAGTTAAATATATTATTCCGGGAAGATCAATTTTCCTTGATGCAGGTTCAACAATGATGTGCCTTGCAAAAATTATGCCAGATGAAAGATATTATGTTTTCACATCTGCACCAAACGTTGCAATGGAGGTTATGTATTCAACATCTTCTGTGGTGCACTTAACAGGCGGCGAGATGAGCAGGGACAATCTTGCAGTTGCAGGAGCAGGTGCAGTGGACTTTATGAAAAATATCAATATTGATATTGCGTTTATAACAGTACCGGGATTTTCATTAAGCAACGGATTTTCCTGTGGAAATGTTAATGACTGTCAACTTAAAAAGGCTATTGTTGAAAGAGCAGAAAAGGTTATTGTTTTAATGGACAGCTCAAAGGTTGGAATTAATATGCCTTACACTTATGCAAGACTTTCTGATATTGATATTTTAATAAGTGACGGTAAGCTTCCTGATGAATTTGTGAAAGAAGCACAGAAAAATAATATTACAATAATTTAAGGAGAAGATGATGAAAAATAAAGTTATTACAATACCTTTAAATGATTCTTTAAATGAAAACCTTAAATATAAATGTATTGCAGTAAGAAAGAAACTTGAAATAGCAAAAAATGTTGTTTCTTCAGAAATTAAAATATATTCAAACTGTAAATATGTTCTTTATGTGAACACACAGCCTGTTTTAAGATCACTTGGTGTTTATGATAAAGATTTAAGATATGTTCAGCAGGCAGATATTACTGCGTTTACAAGAGATGGACTTAACGCAATTTGTGTTATGCTTTATTGTGAAACTGATGAAGAACCATTTGTTTATATAGACGGTGAAATCAATCTTGGAGATGAAACTATAGAAATCAAAGGCGATGAAAACTTTAAAGTTTCTGTTATGGAAGCTTACGATGAAAATGCACCTAAAATTGCATATTTCAAGACACCTGTTGAAGTGTTTGACAATTCAAAATATGAAGAAAAATGGCTTAATTGCGATTTTGATGACTCTAAATGGGAAAATGCTTCTGTGAAAACAGATGAGCTAACATTAAGAACAGAAAAAGATAGTCTTTCTTTTAATGAAGAGGAATACGATGGAAAGCTTATTCTTGCAGCAGGAGTAGGAGCTGAGGCAAAGGACACACTTCCTGTACATAAGAGAATAGCGGAGGAAATGCAGCACGTTAAGATGAGCCATGTATTTGTGGTTGGAACAAGCTGTGAAATCAAGCCGCTTGACAAAGGCTCATTCAGTTATGTTCTTGTGGATTTTGAAAAGGTTGTTTCAGGTTTTCTCAAGCTTGAAATAACAGGCTATATGGATGATATTGTAGATGTTTGTTTTGCAAAAAGACTTGAAAACGAAAGACCTGTTATTAACTCTGTTTGTCGCTTTATTCTGAAAGATGACGAAAATATTCTTGAAACAAGATTTTATGAGAACACATTCAGATACGTTCTTCTTGTTTTCAGAAACTATGTGAGAAAAGATATTTTAAATAAGGTTTCTGCAATTCAGAGAACTGCAGATTTTGTTAAGACTGAAGAGAATAGTGAGCTTTATGAGCTTATAAAGATGAATGTTAAAGAAAGAATATGTGAAAATCAGAAACAGCTTTCTTTAAAGGAACAGTATCTTTATGCTGAAAATATTTATAAGGAGTTTGGCGAAACTACCCATTTGAAAAATATAATTTATGATTTGGGATACCATCAGTTAAGTGATGGAAGATTTGTTGCAAACTATCCTTTTTACAAGAAAATTTATGACAAGGATTCAATGCTTTTTGCAGAAATGCTTAATAAGTATGTTTCATACACAAAGGATAATAAAACTGCAGAAATTTTCTACAACAGAATTCTTTCCTGCCTGAATTATTTTGTGGACAGGGAAAACAAGCAGGGTGCAATTGAAGAAGACGGAGTTATGCTTCTTGATAAAAATCTTTGCTATGTGAAAATGATGGAAGCAGTTGCAGATATTGCGGATTTATTAAAT
>JAZSLZ010000087.1:0-8317 GCA_045535635.1 Clostridia bacterium | reverse complement strand
TAAGGAATATCAAATTTATTTCTGTAATATTTTGAAAGCTTACCAAGAGCCTCTATTGTATCTTCAACAAGTACAACTGCCTTTTCGCTTTCGACAGGCTCTGAAACAAGACAACCCATAGCACCGTTTTCCATGGCACTTTGAGCATATTTGTTTCCGTCAAAATTTTCACCTTTTATAGCAATATAAAACATTCCCTGTTTAACTGCTCTGGAGTCTTTTCCGATGCAGTTAAAGCTTTCTTCTAAGTTTCCGCTTAAAAGTTTTCCGCCTGTAACTTCAACAACTTCTGAAATTTTTATATCCTGCATCATTTCCCTCCAATCTGAGCTTTAAGCTCCATTAATATTTCAACTTCATCAAAATGAATTTTTTCTTTTCCTATCTGCTGATAATCCTCATGTCCTTTTCCTGCAAGGATAATAACATCATCTTTTTTTGCATTTTTAATAGCATATTCAATAGCTTCTCTTCTGTTTTCTATAACAATATGCTCTCCCTTAACACCAGGAAGAATTTCATTTATTATATCCATAGGATTTTCCGTCCTTGGGTTATCCGATGTTACAATACAAAAATCCGCAAGAGAACTTGCAATTTCACCCATAACAGGTCTTTTTGTATTATCTCTGTCACCGCCACAGCCAAAGAGTATAACAACCCTGCCTTTGGCAAATCCTTTTGCCGTTTTCAGTATGTTCTCTATTCCGTCAGGTGTGTGTGCATAGTCAACTAAAACTGTAAAGCTTTCCGATACAGGAACAACCTCTGCTCTGCCTCTTACTCCCCTTGCTTCACTTAAGCCCTGTCTTATTATTTCATCATCTACTCCAAGAGCTTTTAAAGCTCCAATGGCAGAAAGTGCATTGTAAACAGAAAACTTTCCGGGTATTGCAAGAGAATATTTTTCTCCTTTAATATCAAAAGATACGCCTCTTTGTTCAAGCACTGGATTTTGTGCTTTAATTTCTGCATTTTTGTCAACTCCGTATGTCAAAACCTCACACTTGGCATTCTTTGCAATAAATGCACCACTTTCATCATCAGTATTTATTACACCTTTTTTGCAGATATTGAAAAGTATTGCCTTTGCATCTCTGTAATTTTCCATAGTTTTATGAAAATCAAGATGGTCCTGTGTTAAATTTGTAAATACTCCAACATCAAAATCGCATCCATATACTCTGTCTAAATAAAGAGCGTGAGAAGAAACCTCCATAACGACGGTTTCAACCTTACTGTCTGCCATTTTTCTAAACAAGCCCTGAAGCTCGAATGAATCAGGAGTCGTTCTTGACGCAGGATAAATTTCATTGCCAATCATTATCTGGTTTGTACCAATAAGACCAACCTTTTGTCCTGCCTTTTCCAGAATCTGCTTTATAAGGAATGTGGTAGTTGTTTTACCGTTTGTACCTGTAACACCCACAAGCTTAAACTCTCTTGAAGGATTATTGTGAAATTCATTGCACATCACCGCAAGGGTTCTTCTTGTATCTTTAACCTTAATAACAGGACATGAAACATCCACATCATCCTGTGCAACAATAACTGCTGCACCTTTTTCTGCTGCATTTTTCGCATACTTATGTCCGTCAGTTTCGTATCCTTTTATGCAAACGAAGGCAGAACCTTCTTTAACTGTTAAAGAAGAGCTTTCAACAGAAGTTATTTCTATTTCTCCGTTGCCTTCATATTCAATTCCATTCAATAAATCCTTAAGTAACATTTCCTTACCTCTATTCTACATCAAGATGTCTGAATTCAACATATACTACGCTGCCTTTTTCAACAACTGTTCCTGCCGCAGGTTCCTGATTTGCCGCAACAGCATCACTTGCCTGTGCAACTCCGCTTCCGCCACCGCTGACTTTCATATTAAGTCCACTGCTGACAATTATGTTATTCGCCTGAAGCACCGAACAATTTGCAACTGAAGGAACCGTTACCATGTCTGCTTCTTTTTCTTCTGTATAAAGAAGTATCACAGTTCCTTTTGGAAGTCTTACACCGCTTTGAGGCACCTGCTTTATTATTTTATCACCGTTTCCTTCAACACTGTATTTAAATCCTGAATCAACGACGAATTTTTTTGCTTCCTCAACTGTTTTTCCAACCGCGTTTACTACTTGAATTTCCTGATTTTGTTCCTCTTCTGTAAGAACCTTTTCAACACCTAAATACTGAAGTGTGTTTTCCATAATTCTTCCAACAACCGGTGCAGCAATAACACCACCAAAGTACTGTCCCGCTTCAGGTTCATCTATCATAACAAGAACTGCAACCTGTGGGTCATCTGCAGGAGCAAAAGCAACCATTGATGCTATTTTTTTGTTTTCGCTTCTTGGTTGTTTTTCTGATGTACCTGTTTTACCTGCTACTCTGTATCCTTTAATATATGCATTTTTACCTGAACCTACAGCAACTGCATCTTCAAGCATACTTCTTAATCTTTCGCTTGTTTTCTGAGAAACAACCTGTCTTTTTACCTTTGTTTCTGTTTTATTTACAACATTTCCGTCTGCGTCAATAATTTCTTTAACAACGTGAGGAGTTACATATTTTCCATTGTTTGCAACTGCAGCTATTGCTGATATAAGCTGTATAGGAGTAATCTGAAAACCCTGACCGAAAGATGTTGTTGCATTTTCAACAGGACCGTATAAATTTTTGTCGAAGAAAATGCCAAGTGCTTCACCTGTTACATCAATACCTGTCTTTTCAGTAAGACCAAATCCATCTACATACTTAAAGAAGTTTTCTTTACCTACACTCATTCCGATTTCAATAAACGCAGGGTTGCATGAATTCTGTATAGCCTGTGCAAAGGTCTGCATTCCGTGTCCTTCTGCTTTCCAGCATCTTATTCTTGTTCCCGCGACCTCGGTTGAACCTGAACAGTAAAATGTTTTGTTTTCAGGAATAAGATTTTGCTCAATAGCTATCGCAGATGTTAATATTTTAAATGTTGAACCTGGCTCGTATGTATCAACAACAGCCTTATTTCTCCACATTTTATTTCTTGCCGCCGCTACAAGTTTATTTTTTTCATCATCTGTTGTTGCTGCTTCTATGTCTGCCAATGCAGTCTCATCTGTTATAAGTGCATAACTGTTAGGGTCAAAATCAGGCTTTGTTGCCATAGCAAGGATTTCTCCTGTTTTTACATCCATAACAATTGCACAAGCACCTTGTTTTGCATCATTTTCTATAATTGCTGTCTCAAGTTCATTTTCAACATAATGCTGAATAACTTCATCTATTGTAAGCACAAGACTGCAACCATCTTTTGAACTGTGATATTGTTCATATTCATAAGTAACTTCAACGCCGCGAACATCTTGCGCGGTTACAATTCTTCCTGATTCACCTGTTAAATATTCATCATATTTAAGTTCAATTCCTGAAAGTCCCTGATTATCTGTGCCTGTATATCCTAAAACATGTGCCGCAAAGTTTTTATATGGATAGTATCTTTTTGAGTCCTCAACAATTGCAATTCCCGGCAAATTACCATCTGCAATCTGTTCTCTTATTTTTTGTGCCGCTTCTGCTTCTATCTTTGATCTGATTATTTCATATCTTGTATTTTTGGTTACATCTTTTTTAACATCTTCGTAGTCAAGTGCAAGAATTTCAGACAGAATTTTAGAAACACTGTCAACTGCCTCTTTATCCTTTACAATCTGGGGATCTGCAACAACTGTGTCAACCGGTGCAGAAACTGCAAGTTCTTTCATATTTCTATCATAAATTGTTCCCCTGGCAGGATTTATAATTCTGTCTTTAGTCTGCTGCTGCATAGCGAGTTCCTGCCATTTATCCCCTTCAATAAACTGTATCCAGAAGATTTTTCCAAGCATAATTACAACAAAAACCGCAATACCGCAAAGCATAAACAACGTTCTTTTTTTTGTTATATTTTTCACCTTCGCCATAAAAATCTCCTTTCCGTTAAAAGCGATAAACCTGAAAGCATTCGCATTATTCTTCTGTCTTTTTTTGCCGACAAAGGGGTTTATACTTTCATAAACCCCTTTGATGTTTTACTATTCATTTTAATATACTTAAAAATCAGTATAAATATTCCTTACAAAATTCCCATGCTTTAGAGAAGAAATTTTCTCCATTATCAGTTCCTGATTTAACCGCAACCGCTTTGCATCCCATATCAAGGTCAAGCTCTACAACCTGATGCTGCTGAGGAATTCCCATATTAAGTTCTGTTGTTGCTACTGCCTGAACTGTATTTAAGTCTGTCATACTTTCAAGTTTTACTGCAGACTGCTGAACCTGTTTTTCAACCTTTGCAAGACTTGAGTTAAGTGAAGCTATTTCGTTATTCATTTTCGCAATTACTGCACTTCTGAAAACAATAATAAATACTGCAGTAAAAAGTCCGATCATAAACGCTTTAAAGAAAAGTGCATTATTTTCTTTTGCAGAAACTTTTTTTCTTGTTTCAACCTGTGGTTTTGTCTGCACTTTTGGTTCATAACCATATTTAGGAACTGTATTTCCTGTAATATAACCGCTGTAGCTGTTCATTAATTTCTCCTTATTTCATCTGTGATTTGAAGAAAAATTGTTCATATTGTGCTGATTTGCGACTGTGGTGTACTTTGTGTACATAAAGAAGCAAAGCAGTGCAAGATGGGCAATTTTATTCAAATCGTCACAGTTTTTCTATTATTCTCAATTTTGCGCAAGATGCTCTTGAGTTCAAATCAAGCTCCTTATCTCCTGCAATTATTGGTTTTCTGTTTACAAGTTTTCCTTTTGGTTTGTTTCCACACACACAGATTGGGAAATCAGGTGGGCAGGTACAACCGATGCAAAAATTATTGAACGCATTTTTAACAATTCTGTCCTCAAGAGAGTGGAAGGTTATTATTGCAAGTCTTCCACCAGGCTTTAAAACCTCAAAGAAATCTTCGACAGATTGTTTCAAAAGGCTAAGTTCTGAATTTACTTCTATTCTTATTGCCTGAAAAACTCTTTTTGCAGGATGCCCTCCGCTTCTTCTTGCCGCAGCCGGTATTCCCGCTTTTATTAGCTCTGTAAGCTCAAATGTTGTTTCAACAGGCTTTATTTTTCTTGCTTTATCTATTTCTTCTGCTATACGAAATGCAAATTTTTCTTCACCATAGTCTCTGAAAATCTTTGCAAGTTGGTTCTTTTCGTAATTATTAACAACCTCATAAGCCGTAAGACTCTGACTTTGATCCATTCTCATATCAAGCTTTGCATCAGCATTATAAGAAAAACCTCTTTCGCCGTTATCAAGCTGATATGATGAAACTCCAAGGTCAAGGATTGCTCCCATAAGACCGTCTATTTCATATTCTTTAATAATGTTTTTTATTTCGCAGTAATTGCTTTTGTGAAATATAACGCGGTTTTGATAATCTTTAAGCCTTTCCTTTGCTGCAGTTATTGCTTCTATATCTCTGTCTATTCCAAGAAGCTTTATTTTATCAAGTCCCTGCAAAAGCTTTAATGAATGTCCGCCTCCGCCAAGCGTTCCGTCTGCAAAATAGCCCTCATTATTAACGGCTAATGCATCAACACTTTCTTCAAGCAAAACTGATATATGCTTAAATTCCATAATTATAAACCGTAGCTTGAAAGATGCTCTGCAAACTGCTCATCATCAATATCAGTTTCTTCAGCATTATAGTCAAGCCATTTATTGTAATCCCATAATTCAATGTAAGAGCCTTGTCCCACAACTGCAACGTCTCTTTCGAGACCTGCATATTTAATAAGAATATCTGGAATTAAAATTCTTCCCTGTTTATCCACATTGCACTCTGCAGAATGTGAAAGCACTTCTCTTTTAAATCTTACTGCGATTTTATCGCTTTCTTTAATGGCAGATACCTTTTCAAAAAACGAATTCCATTCCTGAGGAGAATATACTTTAAGGCACTGACCTTTCTCCTGAGAAATTGTTATGTAGAAAAGCTCACCAATATCGTCACGGAATTTTGCAGGCATAATAATTCTGCCCTTAGCATCAACGCTATGATTGTATTCACCTATAAGCATTTGCAAAACTCCTTTCTAGTAAAATTTTCCACTTTTCACCACTTTTGTGCACTAATCCACCACTTTGCTATTATAATACTACATATTAGTGAAATAATCAAGTGTTTTTTTAAAAAAATTCAACATATTTTAAAAAAATCTCTTCATATATATAAAATGTACAAAAATAGATGACAAATTTAAAATCTTGTGTTATACTGTTAGATATATATTTAAAAGGCGGAGGTAACGTTATGAAAAAAATATTGTTCGCAACAAGCGAAGCATATCCATTCTTAAAAACAGGAGGCCTCGGTGATGTAGCATACGCACTCCCAAAAGAACTTAACAAAAACGGCTACGAAACACGAGTTATTTGTCCCCTCTACCAAGATATTAAAGATGAATATAAAAATAAAATGAAAAAGGTTTGCGATTTTACTGTACCTGTTGGTTGGAGAAACCAATACTGCGGTCTTTTAACTGCAACACTTGGCAATACAGTATTTTACTTTATCGACAATGAATATTATTTCAAAAGAGGCGGTGCTTACGGCTACTACGACGATGGTGAAAGATTTGCTTTCTTTGACAGAGCTATTTTAGAAGCAATCCTTCGTATGGATGATTTTGAGCCTGATATTATTCATTGTAACGACTGGCACACAGGTCTTGTTCCTGTGCTTATGCACCATTATTATTACGGAACAAAAGCTTTCTGCAAGGTTGTTTACTCAATTCACAACTTAAAGTTCCAGGGAATGTTCCCTAAACAGATTTTAACAGAGCTTTTAAACCTTAATGACGGCTACTATGCAGATGACAAGCTTAAATTCTATGACTGCATTTCATTTATGAAGGGCGGTATTGTTTATTCTGATTTTGTAAACACAGTTAGCCCTACTTATGCGGAAGAAATTCAGGGCGAATACTATGGTGAAGGCCTTGACGGTGTTCTTCGTGCAAACAACTACAAATTAAGAGGTATTTTAAACGGTATTGATTATGAAATTTATGATCCAAAGAACGATAAGGCTCTTTACGAAAATTACAGTTCTGTAAAATTTGACAAGAAAAAACTCAACAAAACAAAGCTTCAGGAAGAATTAGGTCTTGCCGTTTCAGAGGATACACCTATGATTGGTATCATCAGCAGAATGACTCCTCAAAAAGGCTTTGACCTTATCATTGCAGTTCTTGAGCAGATTATGAGCAACAATGTTCAGCTTGTTATGCTTGGAACAGGCGATGCGAAATATGAAGAAGTGTTCAGATATTTTGCTCACAAATATCCTGACAGAATGTCTGTTAACATCACTTTCTCTGACGCTCTTGCAAGAAAGATTTACGCATCATCTGATTTATTCTTAATGCCATCTCTCTTCGAGCCTTGCGGTCTTGGTCAGCTTATGGCTTTAAGATACGGTTCAATTCCAATCGTTCGTGAAACAGGCGGTCTTAAAGACACAATTACTCCATACAACGAATTTACAGGCAAGGGCAACGGTTTCTCTTTTGCAAACTTCAACGCTCACGAAATGCTTCATGTTATTGAATACGCACTTTCTCAGTATCATAATAAAGACGCGTGGAACAAACTTGTAAGAAATGCTATGAGAAGTAAATTTGACTGGCAACAAGCTGCTAAAAACTATATTGATGTATATGAAAACTTATAATTGAAAGGATAAAATATAAATGCTTAACAAAACTAAAGACCAAATTAAAAAAGACTTTGAAAAAAAGCTTATAACAAGGTATTCAAAGGATGTTGCTCAGGCTCATCCGCTTCATATCTATGAAGCTTTCGGCAGACTTATCAGAGACTATGTAACTCAGTACTGGTATGAATCAAAAAACAAATACAACGAAAAAACAGTTAAACAGGTACACTATTTCTCAATGGAGTTCTTACTTGGTAAACTTTTAGACACAACATTAATTAATCTTGGTATCAAAGAACAGGCTACAGAAGCTCTTAAAGAGCTTGGCATTGATATTAACGACCTTAAGGAAATCGAAATCGAACCTGGTCTTGGTAACGGCGGTCTTGGAAGACTTGCAGCTTGTTTCTTAGACTCTATGAGTTCAACAGGTATTCCTGCTTATGGTCAGGGCATCAGATACAAATACGGCTTATTTAAACAGACAATCAAAGAAGGCTATCAGCTTGAAGAAGCAGATAACTGGCTTAAATATGAAAACATCTGGGAAATGAGAAGAGACGACGAAGCAGTTGTTGTTCGTTTTGGCGGTGATATTGATGTTAACATTGACCAGAACGGTG
>JAZSLZ010000099.1:0-5786 GCA_045535635.1 Clostridia bacterium | reverse complement strand
ATTGCAAAAATTATTATATAATGTGTACCAAATACTTCAATTGCAAGAATAGTTGAAGCAACAGGGCAGTTAACAACACCACAGAAAAGAGCAACAAAACCGATTGCCGCACCTACTGATGCATCTATTCCCAAAATACCTGCTAACACACATCCAAGGGTTGAGCCTACAAAAAATGCAGGAACAATTTCTCCGCCTTTAAATCCTGATGCTATACAAATAGCAGTAAACAACAATTTAACCGCAAATGCTTCAGGTCTGGCAATTCCTTTTATGGCGTTTTCTATAATGTGCATACCTGCACCATTATAATCTCCTGAATTAAACATAAAGCTTAAAAGCAGAACTATACAACCACCAACAAATGCTCTTAAATATCTATTTTTGAATGTTTTTTTGAACAGATGCTCAGTATGTTTAATAACAGAGCAAAATGCAATAGCCATAACCGCAAGTATAATCGAAATAATTACTGTTTTAAACACAAGCATTGATGTTATTTCATATTCAGGTATGTTAAATTCAACTGCTGATAAACCAAATAATTTTGAAACACTAAAAGCAGTTATTGCTGAAACTACGCAAGGAACAATACCTGCATAACTTATTTTACCAACATTTATTACTTCGATTGAGAAGAACGCCGCGGTAACAGGTGTGCCAAACAACGCAGAAAACACCGCACTCATTCCTGTCATAACAGCAGTGTGCATATTATTCTCATTAAGCTTAACAAGTTTTCCTACGTTATATCCTATGCCACCACCTATTTGAAGTGCCGCACCTTCTCTTCCTGCAGAACCACCAACAAGATGGGTTATAACTGTGCCTATGAAAATCAACGGCACCATTACAACAGGAATATCTTTGTTATTTCTGATTGATTCCAAAACTCTGTTTGTATCTATATTACCAAGCTTGTTAAAAAGCTTATAAACAAACACAATTAAAAGTGCTGCAACAGGTAAAAAGAATATAAACTGATTATGCTCCATTCTTAACTCAGTTACGAAATCTATGCATTTATGGAATAATGAGCCTGTCACTCCGCCAAGAACACCGATAACTACACCAAGCACTGACCATTTAAGGAAGGATATTACATATTCTTTTGTTGCATTAATTCTGTTTTTTAAATACATACCAATACCTCAAAATCAGCTATTTCTGTTTTTAGCATCTTCAAGCTTAATCTGTCTGCGCATTTTAACTTCATCAGACATAGGTTTAATATCCCCTGCAGCTTTTAATGCTTCTCTTGTCATAAGAGGTCCGAATATCTCATAAACAAGCACTGCAAAGAGTGTAATATTTCTGATTAATGCACCCTGACCTGCCATTTCAGGTGTAGCTGCTGCAATTGCACACATTCCAAGCGCAACACCTGCCTGTGGAAGAAGTGTGATACCAAGATATTTACAAATTTTATCATCACATTTAACTGCTTTTGCACTGGCATAAGAACCAAAATATTTACCAAGTGAACGGAAAATAATATAAACAATTCCAACAAATACAATTGCTATGTCAGTAAATACATTAAGTTCAAGCTCTGCACCGCTTATAACAAAGAAGAGTGCAAAAAGCGGAGATGTCCATTTATCTGCTTTTTCCATAAGGTCGTGTGACAGCGGACATATATTACAAAATACTGTTCCAAGCATCATACAAACGAGAAGTGATGAAAAGCTTATATGAACAGGTCCGATGTGAATGTCATGCATAGAAAGCGCAACAGTTAAAAATACAAATGTTATTGTCATATTCAATCTGTTGGTATTTGAATTGAACATTTTTTCAAGCTGTGTTAAAATCCAGCCCATAATAGCACCAAGGCCAAGAGAACATACAATCTCAACCAAAGGATTTACAACTATAGCTATCATATCCACATTACCTGAAACAAGCGTTTTTGCTATACCGAATGAAACTGCAAAAACAATAAGACCTACTGCATCGTCAAGTGCAACGATAGGTAAAAGAAGGTTTGTTAAAGGACCTTTAGCCTTATACTGTCTTACAACCATTAAAGTAGCTGCAGGTGCAGTAGCTGTTGCAATGGCACCAAGGGTTATAAGCTGAGGCACTGAAAGTTTATCAGGCATAAAGATATGTACACCAAAAAGTGCAATATCAACAAAAAGTGTTGCAACAAGTGCCTGAAAAATACCTATTATAGTTGCCTGTTTGCCTGTCTTTTTTAATTCTTCTAATCTGAATTCATTACCTATTGAAAAAGCAATAAATCCAAGTGCAACTTCTGATACAAGAGAAAGAGCACTAACCGCTTCGTGTGAATTAAATCCAAGACCGTCAATTCCAATAGCACCCATACAATAAGGTCCTATAAGTACACCTGCTATAAGATATGCCGTTACTGATGGAAGCTTTAAAGGTTTGAACGCTCTTGTCATTAAAAGTCCTGCTAAAAGTGCAATAGAAACTGATAGTAAAATACTCATATTTTCCCCTCCAAAAATAAATTTACTCAAAAAACAGACAAGCCTCCGGCAAGAAGCTTGTCTGAAGAAACAATATGGGGCGAGTTAAGAGAGTCGAACTCTTGGCCTCCAGAGCCACAATCTGGCGCTCTAACCAACTGAGCTAAACCCGCCATAAAAAGTGCCGCAAATGAGTGGCGCGCCTGAAGAGATTCGAACTCCTGGCCCATTGCTTAGAAGGCAATTGCTCTATCCAGCTGAGCTACAGGCGCATATGGTGGAGCGGGTGATGAGAATCGAACTCACACGACCAGCTTGGAAGGCTGGGGTTCTACCATTGAACTACACCCGCATTTCTCATTTGCGACTTGTATATTATAACAACATTTATTTGAATTGTCAATACCTTTTTTGAAAAATATTATAAATTTTTCAAGTAATAATTTATTGCTTTTTCTTTTCTCATTGTGCTTTCCTCACCATGTCCTGAAAGCACCTTTAAATCATCATTAAAATGCACAACTATTTCAGAAAGTGTTTTGAGCATAACAGCTGGTGAGCCACCTGGTAAATCACATCTTCCTATGCTTCCTGCAAACAATGTATCTCCACTGAAAAGAAAATTATCAATTATATAGCAGGTACTTCCCTCACTATGTCCCGGTGTGTTGATACATCTAATATTTATGTCTGCGATTTCAAGATATTCTTTATTTTTAATGTCCACATCAGGAGTAAAATCACTTTCTCTCATAAAACTTAAAAGCATTATATCATCAAAATTCATATATACTTTTAAATTGTACTTGTCTTTAAGTTTTTTAACTGCACCTACATGGTCAAAATGTCCGTGCGTAAGTAATATAGCATTTAATTTTATATTATTATTTATTAATGTATCATCAATAATCTCAAAATCATCACCGGGGTCAATAATAATACCGTCATTGTTATCATTATATACAATATAACAATTCTCACAGTACATATCACCGGTCACTACAGTCAGATATTTAATCATTTTATTCTCCTTAAAAACACCGCAAATTTTTGCGGTGTTTAAATTATGCTGTTTCTATTTTTCTGTTTTTCAAATTAACTTCAGGCTTTGCACCTTTTGTTATAACTTCTTTTGTGATAATGCAGTTATCAACACCATCAACTGATGGAATTTCAAACATAACATCTCTGATGCTTTCTTCAATAATTGCTCTTAAGCCTCTTGCACCTGTTTTTCTTTCAAGCGCTTTATCTGCTATGGCATCAATCGCCGCTTTATCAAATTCAAGCTTACATCCATCATACTCAAAAAGCTTTTTATATTGCTTAACAAGTGCATTTTTAGGTTCTGTAAGAATTCGCACAAGTGCATTTTTATCAAGAGCATCAAGGGTTACTACAACAGGAAGTCTTCCAACAAATTCAGGTATTAAACCATATTTAAGCAAATCCTCAGGAAGAACATTCTTAAAAATTGTTGTTTTATCAACATTTTCTTTTGACTTAACATCTGCACCAAAACCAAGTGCCTTATTGCCAAGTCTTTTTTCAATTATAGCTTCAAGACCGTCAAAAGCACCTCCGCAAATAAACAAAATATTTTCTGTGTTTATCTGGATAAAATCCTGATGCGGATGCTTTCTTCCACCCTGTGGCGGAACTGATGCTACAGTTCCCTCAAGGATTTTAAGAAGTGCCTGTTGAACTCCTTCACCGCTAACATCCCTTGTTATTGATGGGTTTTCAGATTTCTTTGAAATTTTATCAATTTCATCTATATAAATAATTCCTTTTTCTGCTTTTTCAATATCATAATCTGCTGCCTGAATAAGTTTTAAAAGAATATTTTCAACATCCTCACCAACATAACCTGCTTCTGTAAGACTTGTTGCATCTGCAATAGCAAACGGAACATCAAGTATTTTTGCAAGAGTTGAAGCAAGAAGTGTTTTACCTGAGCCTGTTGAACCAAGCATAAGAATATTACTTTTCTGAATTTCAACATCAGATGCATCAACCTCAGAATTAATTCTCTTATAATGATTATATACTGCAACAGCCAAAGACTTTTTAGCATCCTCCTGTCCTATAACATAATCAGCTAGTGAATTAAGAATGTCCATAGGCTTTGGAAGGTCTGTAAGCTCATACTCTCTCTGTTCAGGTATTGAATTTTCTTCATCAAAAACTATATCAGCACAAATTTCAATACATTTATCACAAATATATACTCCATCAGGTCCTGCAACAAGTCTTGCAACCTGGTCTTCTGTTTTGCCACAGAATGAGCATTTAATTTGTTTTGTTGTATCTTTAGGCATATAATCCACCTTTCAATTACTTTCTTTCAATAACTTTATCAATAAGACCATAATCTGCTGCTTCCTGTGCTGTAAGGAAATTATCTCTTTCTGTATCTTTTTCGATAGTTTCAAGAGGCTTACTTGTTTTTTCAGCCAAAATTTCATTAAGCTTTGATCTTATTCTTATAATACGGTCAGCATGAATCTTAATATCAGTTGCCTGTCCCTGTGTACCTCCAAGTGGCTGATGAATCATAATTTCACTGTTTGGAAGAGCATATCTCTTTCCCTTTGCACCTGCAGCAAGAAGGAATGCACCCATACTTGCAGCCATACCAACGCAAATTGTTGATACATCACATTTAATATACTGCATTGTGTCGTAAATAGCCATACCTGCAGTGATTGAACCGCCAGGACTGTTAATATAAAGGCTAATATCTTTATCAGGATCCTCTCCTTCAAGAAATAAAAGCTGAGCAACTACCAAACTTGCTGTTGCATCATTAACCTCATCACTTAAGAAAATAATTCTGTCGTTAAGAAGTCTTGAGAAAATGTCATACGAACGCTCACCTTTACTTGTCTGTTCAACTACCATTGGAACAAGCGCATTGTTAATTCCGTTGCTACTATAAATCATAAAATCTCCATTCTGCGACTTATGCTTCGCCATAAAATATGGCGAAGCATAGTGGCTAAAGTAATAAATATGGAATTGCTGTCAATAATTGACGGCAAAATTAGTTGTTTTCCTCTGCGGCAGCATTTTCCTCAGCCTTAACCTCTTCTGCGGGAGCTTCAGTGGGTGCCGCCTTGGGAGCTCTGGGCTTTCTTGTTCTCTTTGCAGCGGGCTTCTTGATAACTGCTTTTTCCTTAACGAATTCCATTGCCTTCTTGACCTTCATATCTTCAGCAATAGCGTCCTCGGGAATGCTTGCCTTTACCTGATCAACTTCAATATTATATGCCTTTGCGATGTTCTCGTATTCAGCGGCGATATCTTCTTCGGAAGCTGCAAGATTTTCAAGAGCTGCGATCT
>JAZSLZ010000040.1:0-49142 GCA_045535635.1 Clostridia bacterium | reverse complement strand
AACCTATGGACCGTCTTATATGCGGTGATGTTGGCTACGGTAAAACAGAAATTGCAATAAGAGGTGCATTTAAGGCTGTTATGGACTCAAAGCAGGTTGCATATTTAGTGCCAACAACCCTTCTTGCACAACAACAGTACGACTCTTTCGTAAACAGAATGAAGGATTTTCCCGTTAAGGTTGAAATGTTAAGCAGATTCAGAAATAAAAAGCAACAAACACAGATTATAGAAGACCTTAAAAAAGGTAAAGTTGATATTATAATAGGAACACACAGAATTATTCAGGACGATATTAAGTTTAAGGATTTAGGACTTCTTATCATAGACGAAGAACAAAGATTCGGTGTTAAGCACAAAGAAAAAATAAAGGCAATGAAAACTAATGTTGATGTTTTAACTTTATCTGCAACACCAATACCAAGAACACTTAATATGGCAATGAACGGACTTCGTGATATGAGTGTTTTAAGCGATCCGCCTGAAGACAGACATCCTGTACAGACCTATGTTATGGAATATAACAGCGAAGCTATAAAAACTGCCATAACAAGAGAAATGGCAAGAGGCGGTCAGGTTTATTATCTTCACAACAGAGTTGAAAATATTGAGTCTGTTGCAGGAAAAATAAATAAGCTTGTGCCGGAAGCAAGGATTGCAGTCGCACACGGTAAAATGAGCGAAACAGAGCTTGAAACAATTATGCTCGGAGTTTTAAACAAAGAGTATGATATTTTAATCTGCACAACTATTATTGAAACAGGACTTGATATGCCAAACATTAACACAATAATAATAGAAGATGCAGATAAATTCGGTCTTTCTCAGCTTTATCAGTTAAGGGGAAGAGTAGGAAGATCTTCAAGACTTGCCTATGCCTATTTAACAGTTCGCAGAGATAAAATCATAGATGAAGTTGCAGAAAAAAGACTTAAAGCAATTAAAGAATTCACAGAATTTGGTTCAGGTATAAAAATCGCAATGCGAGACCTTGAAATAAGAGGGGCAGGTAGTGTGCTCGGAACAAGACAGCACGGACACATAAATCAGGTTGGCTATGAGCTTTACTGCGACCTTTTAAAAGAAGCGGTAGATAAGATTAAAAACAACAGTGATCCTATTGAGGAAACACCTGTTTCAATTGATTTAAGTATTAACTGTTTCATTCCTGAAACTTATATAACAGACAGAAAAACAAGAATTGATGTTTATAAAGCAATTGCTTCAATCGCAAACGAAGAAGAAGCCATTGATATGAAAAATGAAATTGAGGACCGTTTTGGAAAACTGCCAACTGCGGTTGATAATTTAATTGAAAGTGTTATCATAAAAGATATTGCCAAAAAGCTTTCAATCTCTGATGTGGTTCAGAAAGGTGATATGGTACTGTTCAAATTAACATCAAATTCACCTATGCAAAAACTGTTTGATTTTGTTTCAAAGAACAGAGTTGAGTACTATTTTTCAAATTCAAAAAATCAGACCACTCTTATTTACAAGCCATCAAAAATGATAAAAAATCAACTTTTGGGCAACATAAAATCTATGCTTCAAACCATAAATTTATGATATTTCCCACAGAAATCCCTGTAAAGCAATATGCTTTACAGGGATGTTTTTTGGCATAAAACAGATAGCTTGTAAAATAAGGTTTTCCACCATTTTTTACAGTTATCCACTGAGTTTTCCCCAGAAAATAGCCAAAAACAAGCTATAAAATAAAAGTTTTCCACAATCTTGGGAAAACTTTTATCAACAATTTATGGGAAATATTTTATATTTTCTGTAAAGTGGATTGAGTGTAAAGCAGAGAAAAAGTTAGGAGTTAGAAGTTAGGAATTAGGAATTATAACTGCTAACTCCTCACTCCTAACTCAAAAACTCTTTCGTCTCATAAAGTGCAGTATAGTTTGCAAGGAAGTAGATTACATCGCCTTTGCTGTTTTTGGATATGCTTTCTATTGCAGTTTTCATATCATCAAAAGAGATGCAGTTGACTGCATTTTGTTCTTCAAGTCTTATCTTTGCATCTTCTGCTCTTGTTCCTGCAAGGGTAAATGAAAGAGTGTTTTCATTTATAAGGGGAGAGAAGTCTACATCTTTAAGCCATGAAACATCAACACCGTCTGAGATTCTGTTGTTGATTGCAAGATAAATATCTTTCTTTCTTGTGTCTGACGAAATAGCAGAAATTGAAACATTAAAACCTGCAGGATTTTTGGCAAGTAAAAGATATGCCTCTTTTCCGTTAACTGAAAGTTTTTCCATTCTGCCTGTCTGTGGCTTGAATTTTTCGAGAGAGCTTTTAACTGCTTCAAAAGAAACACCGCATAAGTCTGCAACCGAGAAAGAAGCAAGAACATTATAAATATTGTAAAGTCCTCTAGAATTTAAAGAAAGAGGTCCGAAACCATCAAGTGTAAAATCAAGGGCAGGGAAAAGTGAAATGTCTTTAGCAGTATATTTAGCATCAGGTCGCATAAAACCGCAACTGCATTTATATGTTCCAAGCTGATTGAAATGTCTCATTTCATATTCAAGAGGCTGTCCGCATATAAAACAGTTTTTACCTTCTTTTAGAACGCCTTCTGCTTCGCTTGTTTTTTCGTTTATTCCGTAATAGATTTTTTCATTTTCAAACTCTGTTGCAAGTGAACAGGTAATAGGATCATCTGCATTTAAAACCAAAACACAGTTTGGTGCTTTTCTTATGGCTTTCTTTAAAAATTCAATTGTGTTTTCAATGCTTCCGTATCTGTCAAGCTGATCATTGAAAAGATTTGTAATTAAAATTTTGTGCGGTGTGATGAAATTTAAAATGTATTCTGCCCATCCCTCGTCCATTTCAAGACAAGCATAATCAATATTTGTTCTTCCGAATAAAGAAGTCTTGTTTAAAAACGCAACAAGTGAGCCTTCGTCCATATTTGCACCAATTCTGTTGCAAACCACATTAAACCCTGCTTCCTCAAAATAATCGGCAAGTAAATTATTGGTAGTGGTTTTGCCGTTGGTTCCCATAACCGCAATAATTTCCTTCTTAACTCTGCCCTGATATTCCTTTAAAATATCAGGATAAAGCTTAAAAGCAAGTTTCCCCGGTGCCGAGGTTGCTTTTTTACCTAAAAGCTTAAGCAAAAATATAAAAATTTTACAAACAAAAACTGTAAAATAAAATTTCATTTTATCCTCCAATGTATAAATAACAATTTTTTAGTCAATAATATTAATACCTCACAAGGTAACACTATATACCCCCTTGCAGAATGCAAAAATGCGTTCTACCGAAAACCACCTTTAGGTGGTTTTCTTTTTAACAAAATCCTGTCTTACATATTACAATATGCTACGACGGATTTTGTCAAAATATACCTGCATTTTTGAATCTGCAGAATGCAAAAATGCGTTCTACCGAAAACCACCTTTGGGTGGTTTTCTTAAATTAATTAATAATGGATGATGAATAATTAATAATTAATAATTATTGTGGCTTTTCCTTGCGGAAAAGCTTTTTATTTACCGCCGAGGAGTTTTTCTGCGGTGGTTTCGCTCATTTCGCCTGTTTTAATGTTTTTCATAACAATTTTATCTCTAGCAACCCAGATTATAATAGTTGAGCCGAGAGCTTCTGTGTATTCGATAGCATCAACCATTGAAGTTGTTTTTAAATATTCACGAACATTAAGACCCTGCGCTCTTAAGCCGAAAGCGATTTTATAAGAGTCTGCAGGAGATGTTGATGCAACAACTGCAACAGGAAGATCTGAAAGCTCTTTTATTTTTGAATTAAAAATAATTTCAGTAAGTTCAACCGGCATAAAGCTAACATAACTGAAAGCAAAACCGTCAAAACCCTTACCACCTCTTAAAATAACCTTGTCATCATATTTGCATTCAAAAACAAATGAATTTGAAAGAGCAGTTCCCTCATAATCAAAGTCAACATCAATAAAATCAGAAAGACCGTAGCTTTCTAGTATTTCAAAAAGCTCTTCAACCTTATCATCATCTTTTCCTTTATGGCTTAGAGTAATTTTAAATTCTTTAATACCTGCGGCAATAAGAGAGTTAATTGAAAGAGATAAAATCTCTGCATCTGCTCTTATGCTTTCTTCACCTGCAATAACTGCAACAAGTCTTTCTTTTTTGCATTTGTTTAAAAGTCTTACGGGAAAAATTTCGTCTGTAAGGTCTTGTTTAACTGCTTTTATGCATTCTTTAACAAGGCAATCTTTAGCATCGGTCATAATTTCACCGAAAGTATATGACTCAACTACTTTTGTAATTGTATCTTCTATTTTTCTGTATAATTTACATTTCATTCCTGATATGGACATAAAGTCATCAACCTTTCGTTAAAAATATATATAATTATACACTTTTTCTGTTGTGTTTGCAAGTTCTTTGTGTTAAAATGTAAAAGGTGATTAATTTGAAAAAAGTATGTATAGTTGCAATGAATTCAAAATATTCTCATTCCTCCCTTGCAGTCAGATACTTCAGGGAGTTTTCAGGATGCGAAATTTTTGAATGCAGTATAAATGACGATATCTTTTCAGTATTTTCAAAGCTCTGTGAAAAAGACTTTGAAATACTTTGTTTTTCTACATATATCTGGAACATAGAGTATGCTTTAAGACTTGCCTCAATGATAAAGTCTGTAAGGGATACTCTTATTATTTTTGGCGGACCTGAAGCAGGATATAACAGTAAAAATATTCTTAAAAATGATTTTATAGACGGTGTTGTAAAAGGTGAGGGCGAGTACGCAACAAAAGCTCTTTGTGACGGAAAAAGCTTTGAAGAAATCCCGAATCTGGTTTACAGAAACGGAGAAAATGCAGAAGTTCCTGTTGACTTAACAAAACTTGAATTTCCATATAAAAAAGAAGATTTAAAAGCACTTGAAAATAAAATTATTTATTTTGAAACCTCAAGAGGATGCATTTTTAATTGCAGTTATTGTCTTTCATCAAGTCAGGGGAAAACACGCTTTTTCTCAATGGATTATGTGAAAAAAGGCATTGATTTCTTTATAGAAAACAATGTAAAGCTTGTTAAATTCGTGGACAGAACATTCAATGAAAATGATGAAAGAGCCTGTGAAATACTTGAATATATAATAAGCAAAACAAAGGGAACACATTTCCACTTTGAAATTGCACCTCAGCTTCTTTCGGATAAGTTTATAGCTCTTCTTGAGAAAGCAAGTGATTTTGTTCAGGTTGAAGCAGGAATACAAACCACAAACTTTGAAACAATGAAAGCCATTTCCAGGGTTTATGACCTTGAAAAAGTGAAAGAAAGAATAATGAAAATTCCAAAGAAGGTACATCTGCACACAGACCTTATTGCAGGACTTCCTATGGAAACCTATGAAACCTTTAAAGCAGGTTTTGATTATGCGTACTCAATGAAACCTGATATGCTTCAGCTTGGATTTTTAAAGCTTCTTCACAATACAAAGCTTAAAAAGGATGCGGAAAAGTACGGAATAGTTACAACATCTTTTGCACCATACGAAGTTTTAGCGACAAACACAATGAGCAAAGAGAAAATAATTAAACTTAAAAGATGTGAAAACGCAGTTGACAGAATTTATAATTCCAAGGCTTTTGAAAACACTCTTGAGCTAATAGAAAAACCTTTTGAAACCTTTTCTGACATCGGTGAAAAGCTGTGGCTCAGAGAAAAAGAAGCGCCTTTGTCAAAAACTGCTCTATATGTATTTTTATATGAGTATTTTGGTGAAAAATCAAAGCTTCCGCTTGTGCTTGATTTTATGATTAACAACGAAAAAACATCTCTTCCTGAAAAACTTTATGAACCACTTGAAAAAGAAGTGTTCAAAGAATTTTGTCAAAAAGAAGAATATATGGGTAAAAGAATAAGAGTTGAAAAGGTTGGAGATTGTTACTTGATCCTTTGCGAAAAGGAGATAAAAGTGGCTTCAATTCGTTGACAACAGGGGGTTTTTGTGGTAAAATGTCATATATTATGGGTATAATGGAGAAAGGATTGATAATATGAAAAAAGTTGCTATTATTATGGGCTCTGACAGTGATATGCCTATCGCTGAAAAAGCCGTTAACACTTTAAAGGAATACGGTGTTCCTTTTGAAGTGCATATATATTCAGCACACAGAACTCCAAAAGAAGCGGCAGAGTTTACACAAAGCGCTAAAGAAAAAGGTTTTGGTGCTATTATTGCTATCGCAGGTATGGCGGCACACCTTGCAGGTGCTATTGCCGCAAACACACTCCTTCCTGTTATCGGAATTCCTGCAAAAAGCAAAAATTTAGACGGAATGGATGCTCTCCTTTCCACAGTTATGATGCCATCAGGTATCCCTGTTGCAACAGTTGCAATTGATGGTGGTGCTAATGCTGCACTTCTTGCAATTGAAATTCTTGCAACATCAGATGATGCTCTTTATGCATTACTTAAAGAAAAAAGAGAAGCAGCAGCAAAGCTTGTTCTTGAAAAGGACAAGGCTGCCTGTGAAAAATTCAACAACTGAAAATAAATCGGAGGTAAAGTATGGGAGGCTTTTTCGGAGCAGTTAAGAAAAATGACGCAATTTATGATGTGTTCTTCGGTACTGACTATCATTCGCATCTTGGAACAAAAAGAGGCGGTATGGCATCTTATGACAAAGAAGTTGGTCTGCAGAGGGATATACACAACATAGAAAATTCACCTTTTCGTACAAAGTTTGACGGTGTTTTTGATGAAATGAAGGGTAAAGCATCTATAGGATGTATAAGTGATACAGATCCTCAGCCACTTTTAATAAGCTCTTCAGTAGGAACTTATGCAATCTGCATTGTAGGTCGTGTTACAAATAAAACAGAAATTGTTGAAAATTTCCTTAAACAGAATCACGGTCATTTCACTGCTATGACAGGCGGTGTTATCAACAATACAGAACTTATTGCGGCACTCATCAACACAAAAAATGATTTTGCAGAGGGCATTAAATATGCTCAGGATACCATCGAAGGTACTGCATCAATTCTTATCTTAAAAGATGACGGAAGCATTATTGCTGCCCGTGACAAGATGGGAAGATTACCGGTATCAATCGGCAAAAGTGAAGATGGCTATGCGGTTTCATTTGAAGCATTTGCATATACAAAGCTTGGATATGAGTTTGTAAGAGAATTGGGTCCTGGTGAAATTGTGCATATTACTGCAGACGAGGTTACACAGCTTTCAGCACCAAACAAGGAAATGAGAATCTGTGCTTTCCTCTGGAGCTATTATGGTTATCCTAACTCAACTTACGAAGGCGTTAATGTTGAGTGTATGAGATATAAAAACGGTGAGCTTATGGCAGAGTATGACAAGGAAAACGGCGTTGCACAGGACCTTGACTATGTTAGCGGTGTTCCTGACAGCGGAACTCCTCACGCAATCGGCTATGCAAACAAAAGCTGTGTTCCTTTTGCAAGACCATTTATAAAATACACTCCAACATGGCCAAGAAGCTTTACTCCTGCAAGACAATCAGACAGAAATAAAATAGCAAAAATGAAGCAGATTCCTGTACACGAGCTTATTAAAGACAAAAACCTTCTTTTTGTTGATGACTCAATTGTTCGTGGCACTCAGCTTAAGGAAACGGTTGATTTCTTATATGACAATGGTGCTAAATCGGTTCATATGCGTTCTGCGTGTCCTCCGATTATGTACGGATGTAAATATTTAAACTTTTCAAGCTCAAGCAGTGAAATGGAGCTTATAGCAAGAAGAGTTATAATGGAGCTTGAAGGCGAAGAAGGCTTTAAGCACATTGAAGAATACAGCAGTGGAGAAACAACAAGAGGTAAAAATTTAAGAAAAGCAATTGCAGAGAAATTTAATTTTGCATCACTTGATTTCCAGTCAATCGAAGGTATTGTAGAAGCAATCGGAATTGACAGATGTAAGCTTTGTACATATTGCTGGGACGGAAAAGAATAAAAAATATTGATATAAATAGGAGAAATGAGAAATGCATACTAATTCAAAATCAGACAGTTACGCAGCAGCAGGTGTTGACATTACTGCAGGTTACAAAGCAGTAGAACTTATGAAAGAACACATCAAAACAACTTTAACAGACGGAGTTTGTTCTGATGTAGGCGGATTTGGCGGTCTCTTTATGCCAAACTTAGCAGGTATGAAACAGCCGGTTTTAGTTAGCGGTACAGACGGTGTTGGAACAAAGCTTAAACTTGCGTTCCTTCTTGACAAGCACGATACAGTTGGTATTGACTGTGTTGCTATGTGTGTTAACGACATTATTTGTTGCGGTGCAAGACCACTGTTCTTCCTTGACTACATCGCGTGTGGCAAAAATGTTCCTGAAAAAATCGCACAGATTGTTTCAGGTGTTGCAGAGGGCTGCAGACAGTCAGGTTCAGCTTTAATCGGTGGTGAAACTGCAGAAATGCCAGGTTTTTATCCTGTTGATGAATACGATTTGGCAGGTTTTGGTGTTGGTATTGTAGATAAAGAAAAAATCGTTGATAATTCAAAGATTGAAGAAGGCGATGTTATTATCGCTCTTAAATCAAGCGGTGTTCATTCAAACGGTTTTTCACTTGTAAGAAAAGTTTTCGATGTTGAAAACGCAGATTTAAGCGAAAAATATGAAAAGCTTGGCGGTAAATCAATCGGTGAAGCTCTTTTAACACCTACAAAGATTTATGTTAAACCTATGGTTGCACTTTTTGATGAAGTTACAGTTAAATCTGTATCACACATCACAGGTGGCGGTTTCTATGAAAATATTCCAAGAAGTATTCCTGATGGTTTTACTGCTAAGATTAACAAAGATGCAGTTCAGATTCACCCACTCTTTGAAATTATTGCTGAAAAGGGCAATATTTCAGAAAGAGATATGTTCAACACATTCAATATGGGCGTTGGTATGACAGTTGTTGTTTCAAAGGCAGATAAAGAAAAAGCTCTTGAAATCTTAAAAGCAAACGGAGAAGAAGATGCTTATGTGATTGGTGAAATCGTTAAGGGAGAAGAAAAAATTATTTTATGAGCACAATAAGAATTGCAGTTCTTGTATCAGGTGGCGGAACAAATCTTCAGGCGATTATAGATGCCCAGAAGGCAGGAATTTTAACAAGCGGAAAGGTTGAGCTTGTTGTTGCCGATAAAAAAGAAGCTTATGCCCTTACAAGAGCAGAAAACAACAATATAAAAACAGAAGTAATAGTTAAAAAAGAATGTGCTTCAAAGCAGGAATTTGAAGAAAAGATAATTGCTGTTCTTGAAGAAAATAAAATAGACTTTATTATTCTTGCAGGTTTTATGCAGATTTTAAGCGAAAGCTTCACAACAAAATATGCAAACAGAATAATAAACGTTCATCCATCACTTATTCCTTCTTTCTGCGGTGAAGGGTTTTACGGCTTAAAGGTACACGAAGCGGCACTTGAATACGGTGTTAAGGTAACAGGTGCAACAGTTCACTTTGTTAACGAAATTCCTGACGGCGGAAAAATCATTGCACAGAAAGCAGTTGAAATTCTTGAGGGAGACACTCCTGAAACTCTTCAGAAAAGAGTTATGGAAAATGCAGAATGGATAATACTTCCAAAAGCTGCAGAAATAGTTTCACAGAAGATGCTGGAGGACAGAAAATGAAAATACTTGTAGTTGGTGGCGGCGGTCGAGAACACGCTATTATAAAAAAACTTAAAGAAAGCAAAAAAGTTGAAAAAATCTATGCAGCACCGGGTAACGGCGGTATTGCAAAGGATGCAGAAATAGTTAACATTTCTGCTGAAGAAAAGGAAAAAATGGTTGCATTTGCAGTAGAAAACAAAATCGACTATTGCGTGGTTGCACCTGATAATCCTTTAGTTGACGGTTTTGTTGATGCTTTAGAAGAAGCAGGTATTAAATGCTTCGGACCAAAAGCAAATGCGGCAATAATTGAAGGAAGTAAGGTGTTTTCTAAGGACCTTATGAAAAAATATGGTATTCCTACTGCACAGTATGAAACCTTTAACGATAAGGAAAAAGCACTTGCTTATGTTAAAGAATGTGCAATTCCTGTTGTTGTTAAGGCAGATGGTCTTGCTCTTGGTAAAGGTGTTATTATTGCAATGACAAGAGAAGAAGCAGTAGATGCAGTTAAATCAATTATGGAAGATAAGGTTTTCGGTGCAAGTGGAAACAATATTGTTATTGAAGAATTTTTAACAGGTCCTGAGGTTTCTGTTTTATCTTTCACAGATGGAAAAACTGTTGTTCCTATGGTGTCATCAATGGACCACAAAAGAGCACTTGATAACGACGAAGGTTTAAATACAGGCGGTATGGGTACAATTGCTCCAAACCCTTATTACACAGATGCAGTTGCAAAAGAGTGTATGGAAAAAATCTTTGTTCCAACAATTGAGGCGATGAACAAAGAGGGAAGAACATTTAAAGGATGTCTTTACTTTGGTCTTATGATTACAAAAGACGGTCCAAAGGTTATTGAATATAACTGTCGTTTCGGTGATCCTGAAACACAGGTAGTTCTTCCACTTTTAGAATCTGATTTATTGGAAGTTATGATGGCAACAACAGATGAAAGATTAAGCGAGATTGAAGTTAAGTTTGCAGATAAGAGTGCTTGTTGTGTTGTTATGGCGTCAAAGGGATACCCACAGAGCTATGAAAAAGGCTTTGAAATAGCGATGCCTGAAGATAAAAATATTTATGTTGCAGGTGCAAAGCTTGAAGGAGAAAAACTTTTAACCTCAGGCGGCAGAGTTTTAGGTGTTACTGCTACAGGTAAAAACCTTAAAGAAGCAATTGAAAATGCTTATAAAGATGTTGAACTTGTTCATTTTGATAACAAGTTCTTCAGAAAAGATATAGGCAAGAAAGCGTTGGAGGTGTAAGTTTTGGTTTATCGTATTTATTCAGAAAAGAAAGAACAGTTCAGAAACGAAGCGAAAGGTCTTTTATCAGAAATTAAATCTTTCCTCGGAATCAAAGCATTAGAAGATATCAGAATTATAAATCGTTATGATGTGGAAGGCATAAGCAGAGAGCTTTTTGATTATGCTTGTAGTACTGTATTTTCAGAACCACAGCTTGATGATATAAGTGAAACCCTTGAAATTGGTAATGCAAAAGTGTTTGCAAGTGAATTCCTTCCTGGTCAGTTTGACCAGAGAGCAGATTCTGCAGCACAGTGTATTCAGCTTATTTCTCAGGGGGAAAAACCACTTGTTCGTACTGCAAAGGTTTTCCTTATGTACGGAAATATTACAGATGAAGATGTAAACAAAATCAAAGGCTATGTTATTAATGCCGTTGAATCTATGGAAGCATCTCTCGAAACAAAAGAAACTCTTAAAACAGAGTATGAAACACCAGAAGCAGTTGCAACTCTTGATGGTTTCATCAAATTAGATGAAGCAGGTCTTAATGATTTTATCGCAAGTTATGGCCTTGCAATGGATATTGACGATATTAAATTCTGTCAGCAGTATTTTATTAAGGAAGACAGAGACCCTACAATCACAGAAATCAGAATGATTGATACATACTGGTCAGACCATTGCAGACACACAACTTTCTCAACAAATATAGACAATGTTAAGTTCAATGATTCTCTTATTCAAAAGTCTTATGAAGAATATAAAGCTACAAGAGAAGAGCTTGGAGTTAAAAAACCTGTTACATTGATGGATATGGCAACTGTTGCAGTTAAATATCTTAAAAAGACAGGTCATCTTGATAAGCTTGACGAATCAGAAGAAATTAATGCTTGTACAGTAAAAATTGAGGTTGAAGTTGACGGTAAAAAAGAACCATGGCTTCTTCTCTTTAAAAATGAAACACATAACCACCCAACAGAAATTGAACCATTCGGTGGTGCGGCAACTTGTATCGGCGGTGCAATAAGAGACCCGCTTTCAGGCCGTGCTTATGTATATGGTGCAATGAGAGTAACAGGTGCGGCAGATCCTTTAACACCTGTTGCAGAAACACTTGCAGGTAAATTACCACAGAGAAAAATCGTAACAACTGCCGCTGCAGGTTATTCATCTTACGGTAACCAGATTGGTCTTGCTACAGGTATTGTAGATGAGCTTTATCACGATGGATACAAAGCAAAAAGAATGGAAATCGGTGCGGTTATTGCAGCAGCACCTCAGGAAAATGTTCGTCGTGAATGCCCTGAGCCTGGTGATGTTGTTATTCTTCTTGGAGGAAGAACAGGAAGAGACGGTTGCGGCGGTGCTACAGGTTCATCAAAATCACACACTGCATCATCTTTAACAAGCTGTGGTGCAGAAGTACAAAAAGGTAATGCTCCTGAAGAAAGAAAACTTCAGAGACTTTTCAGAAACCCTGAAGCTACAACATTAATCAGAAGATGTAATGACTTTGGTGCAGGTGGTGTATCGGTTGCTATCGGTGAACTTGCAGACGGACTTGAAATCGACCTTAACGCAGTTAAGAAAAAATATGACGGACTTGATGGTACAGAACTTGCTATTTCTGAATCACAGGAAAGAATGGCAGTTGTTGTTGAAAGTAAAGATGCAGACAAATTCTTAGCACTTGCAGAAAAAGAAAATTTAGAAGCAACAATTGTTGCAAAGGTAACAGAAGCAAAAAGACTTGTTATGCACTGGAATGGGAAAACAATCTGTGATATTAACAGAGAATTCCTTAATTCAAACGGTGCAGAAAAGCATATTAATGCAGAGGTAAATGCACCATGCAGCTTTGATAAAGAAACCCCTGAAAGCTTTACAAAAGGAACTTGTGCACTTGCGGCAGACCTTAATGTTTGCTCAAAGAGAGGACTTTCTGAAAGATTTGACTCAACAATCGGTGCAGGAACAGTTATTATGCCATTTGGCGGTAAGTATCAGTTAACACCTGCACAGGCAATGGTACAGAAAATTTCTGTTGAAAAGAAGCACACAAATGATTGTTCACTTATGTCATGGGGCTTCAATCCATTTATTTCTGAAAAAAGCCCATATCACGGTGCTTACTATGCAGTTGTTGAATCAGTTTCAAAACTTGTTGCATCAGGTGCAGAATTTAAAGAGGTTTATTTAACATTCCAGGAATATTTTGAAAAGCTTGGCAAAGAAGAAACAAGATGGGGCAAACCTGTTGCGGCACTTCTTGGTGCATTCAAAGCGCAAAAAGAGCTTAAGATAGGTTCAATCGGCGGTAAGGACTCAATGAGCGGTTCTTTTGAAAAAATCGATGTACCTCCAACACTCGTTTCTTTTGCGGTAACAACAGAAAAAGTTGAAAACATCGTAAGCGGTGAATTCAAAGAAGCAGGTAGCAAGGTTATTCTTGTTCAGCCACAGTATGACGAAAACAAGCTCCCTGTTACAAGCTCACTTTTAGAATGTTTTGACAAGGTTTCAAAAATGGTAAGAGAAAACAGAGCAAAAGCCGTTTACACTCTTACATACGGCGGTATCGCTGAAGCTGTTATGAAAATGGCTATGGGTAACGGTTTTGGTTTTGAATACGAAAACATTACTCTTGAAGATATGTTCAAATACAATTACGGCGCATTCTTAATCGAAGTTGAAGATGCAAAAGATGGTGAAACTGTAATTGGTACAGTAACAGAAAAAAGAGAATTTGTATTTGGTGCAGAAAGAATTTTGGCAGATGAAATAAACAAAGCTTATGAAGACAAGCTTGAAAAAATCTTCAGCTGTAATATTACTCATAAAGACAGTAAGGTTGAAAACTTCTCTTATGAAGCAAAAGAAAGAGTTGCTCCAAGCATAAAGGTTGCAAAACCAAAAGTAATTATCCCTGTATTCCCAGGCACAAACTGTGAATTTGATTCAGCAAAGGCTATGGAAGATGCAGGTGCAGAAAGCGAAATCTTCGTTATTAATAATTTAACACCTGAGGGAATCGTTAAGAGTGTTAACGAATTTGCAAACAAAATCAAAGAATCACAGATGATTTTCATTCCTGGTGGATTCTCAGGCGGTGACGAACCTGAAGGTTCAGGTAAGTTCATTACTGCAGTATTCAGAAATGAAATCATTAAAGATGCAGTAACAGATCTTCTTGAAAACAGAGACGGTCTTATGTGCGGTATCTGTAACGGTTTCCAGGCACTTATCAAGCTCGGCCTTGTGCCTTACGGAAAAATCATTGATACAGATGAAAACTGCCCAACACTTACATATAACACAATTGCAAGACATCAGTCCAAGATTGTGAGAACAAGAATTGCTTCAAACAAATCTCCATGGCTTGCACAGACAAATGTTGGCGATGTATATAATGTTCCGATTTCACACGGTGAAGGAAGATTTATAGCGTCAGAAGAACTCATAAGAAAACTTGCAGAAAACGGACAGATTGCAACACAGTATGTTGACCTTGCAGGTAATGCAACAACAGATGTAGCATTCAATCCAAACGATTCAATGTACGCAATCGAAGGTATCACATCACCGGACGGCAGAGTGTTCGGTAAAATGGGACACAGTGAAAGAATTGGTAACGGACTCTACAAGAATGTATATGGAGAATACGACATCAAGATGTTCTCCTCCGCTGTGAAGTACTTCAAATAAGTCCAAAAATGGGCTACACCACGAGTGCACTTTAAGGTGCACTCGTTTTTAAATAAACCCAAGCCTCACATATTACAATATGCTACGGCTTGGGTTTATCAAAATCTATCTCCATTTTTGAACTTATTTACGGGTTGCCTTTATCAAAATATCACTCCGTTTTTTTATCTGAAATTAATATCACGCCGTAAATCAGCAAAATCTGAACTCATTTTTTATCTAAAATTAGTATGCTAAAGCTTTTGAAAAAAAGTGCATACTTTTGTATGCACCTTTATAGGTAGGATTTCATTGAGGGGTTCTGCAGTTTTAGAACATTTTGGTGGAATTTGTTATCCACAAGAGAGCCTCGTGTTATGCAATGAAATCCGTATTTTTCACGAAGTTCGTCAACTATGCCGTCTATTTTTTCGTATTTTTTTGATTTATCGTTGTCAAAGAATGAGCATTGCTGATATTCGTTTGAAACAAGGTCGGAAAGACCTATTGTTATGGCACGGACAGGTGTTTTACCGTCCCATAGTTCGCCTATAAGCTCTTTAACTGTATTATAAACATCATTTGTGGAATAAATATATTTTAAAAGCTTCTTCTGGTGCGATGCAAAGGTAAGGTCTTTAAAACGAATACCTATATCCACAACTGAAGCAGAAACCTGTTCCTTTCTTAATCTTGAGCAGACCTTTTCGCAGAGAGAAAGGGTATATTTTAAAAGTTCACCTTTGTCTGAAATATCCTTTGGCAGGGTTGAACCGTTGCTTATGCTTTTATAAGGCTCTTTTTCAATTTCCACCAATGAGGCATCAATGCCGTTGGCGTATTTGTGAATAAGCTCACCGTGAGATTTTAGATATTTTTTCATAAGCTCTATGTCGGTATTGGCAAGTTTTCCTATGGTATCAATTCCTATATCAAGAAGCTTTTTCTTTGTTTGTCTGCCCACCATAAAAAGGTCGCCAATGGGAAGTGGCCACATTTTTTCCTTAATTTCTTCAGGGTAAAGAGTGTGAATTTTATCAGGTTTTTCAAAGTCTGATGCCATTTTTGCCAGTAGCTTATTTGTGGAAATGCCAATATTTACAGTAAATCCAAGCTCTTTTTTTATTCTTTCACTTATTTTATTTGCACCCTCAAGAGGTGGACCAAAATGAGGTTCCATATTTGTATAATCAAGGAAAAGCTCGTCTATTGAAAATTTCTGAACAAGAGGAGAAAATTCGTTGCAAATTTTAAAGAATTTTGCGGACATTTCTTCATAAAGTGCAAAATCCGGAGGAACAACAATAAGTTCAGGACATTTAAGTCTTGCACTGTATAAAGTTTCTCCTGTTTTTATGCCAATCTTTTTGGCAGGGATTGAAGAGGCTAAAACAATGCCTTTTCTTGATTGTTCGCTTCCGCCTACAACAGAAGGCACTGCCCTTAAATCAATAGGGGGCCACTGATTTAACAGCTTTACTGAACTCCATGATAAAAATGCAGAGTTTGCATCTATATGAAATATAGTTCTTTCCACTTTCTCACCTCCGTTTCTTATTATACACGAACATTTGTTTGTTGTAAAGCTTTTTTGAAAAATTTCTTTAAAATTAAATCCTTTAAAATATACTGCGAAAACTATTGAAAAGATTTGTATATTATGTTAAAATAGAGTGATTATATATTGGGAGGGCAAATGTATTGTTTGACCAGATTAAAAATGATATAAAATCCATTATGGACAGAGACCCTGCCGCAAGAAATCCATGGGAAGTGTTTTTTATGTACCCTGGATTTAAAGCGGTTATGAGGCACAGAATTGCTCATAAGCTCTATAATAAAGGGCATAAGTTTATAGCAACAAGAATTTCAAATAATACAAGAAGAAAGTACGGCATAGAAATTCATCCTGCTGCACAGCTTGGAAACGGAGTTTTCATTGACCATGGTATGGGAGTTGTAATAGGAGAAACTGCAATTGTTGGAGATAACTGTACGATTTATCAGGGAGTAACCCTTGGTGGTACGGGTAAAGACAAAGGAAAAAGACATCCAACTCTTGGAAACAATGTTTTAGTTGGTTGCGGTGCAAAACTGCTTGGTAACTTTACTGTTGGCGATAATGTTAAGATTGCTGCGAATGCGGTTGTTCTTTCAGATGTTCCTGAAAATTGCACTTGTGTCGGTATCCCTGCAAGAATTGTAAGAAGAAATAATGAAAAGATTGCAGGTAACTTTGACCATGTTCATATGCCTGACCCAATATCACAGGAATTTTGTAGAATACAGATACGCCTTGATAACCTTGAGAAAGGAGAAAATAAGAAATGAAAATATATAATACTATGACAAGACAGAAGGAGGAATTTATTCCTCTTCATGAAAATACTGTAAATATGTACTCTTGCGGTCCTACAGTTTATAACTTCTTCCATCTTGGAAATGCGAGACCTTTTATAATCTTCGACCAGTTAAGAAGATATTTTGAATACAGAGGATATAAAGTAAATTTTGTTCAGAACTTTACAGATATTGACGATAAAATGATTAACAAGGCAAATGACCTTGGTATTACTGTTAAAGAGCTTGGCGAACAATATATAGAAGAATATTTCAAAGATGCAAAGGCTCTTGGAATTAAAGAAGCAACATATCATCCAAAGGCAACAGAGCATATTCAGGAAATTATCGAGCTTGTTTCTACTCTTGTTGAAAAAGGCTTTGCTTATGAGGTTGACGGTGATGTTTACTTCCAGACAAGTAAATTCAGTGAATACGGAAAACTTTCAAAACAGCCACTTGAAGATTTGGAGTCAGGTGCAAGAATTAATATAAACGAAGCGAAAAAAGAACCCCTTGATTTCGCAGTATGGAAAAAACAGAAGCCGGGCGAACCTGCATGGGAAAGTCCATGGGGAATGGGAAGACCAGGTTGGCATATTGAATGTTCTGCTATGGCAAACAAGTACCTTGGCGAAACAATTGATATTCACAGCGGTGGTAAGGACTTAATGTTCCCACACCACGAAAACGAAATTGCGCAGAGTGAATGTGCTCACGGTTGCACTTTTGCAAGATACTGGATGCACAACGGTTTTATTAATGTAGACAATGAGAAAATGTCTAAATCAAAGGGCAATTTCTTTACCATAAGAGATATTGCTGAGCATTTTGAGCACAGAGTTATAAGATTCTTTATGTTAACTGCTCATTACAGAAGCCCAATCAATTTCTCTGACGAGCTTTTAGGTCAGGCACAAAACGGTCTTGAAAGAATTGACAGATGTATTGAAAATATTGAATTTTCAATGAAGGGCGAAGCAGGTGCAAAGGATGTTGACCTTTCAAATTTCAGAGATAAATTTGTTGAAGCTATGGATGATGACCTTAACACTGCAGATGCAATTTCAGTTATTTTTGAGCTTGTTAAGGAAATCAACACTTATCTTGCAGAGATGAACGAAGCATCAAAAGAAAATGCACTTGCACTTTTAAAAGAGCTTTGCGATGTTCTTGGTATTTACAAAGAAAAAGAAGAAGCACTTTTAGACAGTGACATTGAAGAGCTTATTGAAAAAAGAAACAATGCAAGAAAAGAAAGAAATTTCGCACTTGCAGATGAAATAAGAGATTCTTTAAAGAATATGGGAATTATTCTTGAAGATACTCCACAGGGCGTAAAATGGAAGCGCGGTTAACAGAATTTGCAGGAGAATTCAAGATAAAAGCTAATCAGTATTCACCACTTACCCTTGCTTTTTTAGGGGATGGTGTGTTTGAGCTTTTTATAAGAGCCAAAATTGTAAATAACACAAATGCGGCGGCAAACACACTTCACAAAAAGGCTGTGCAGTATGTAAAAGCATCTGCACAATGCGAGGCTATGGATAAGATTATGCCTTATTTGACAGAAGAAGAAATAACAATGTTCAAAAGAGGCAGAAACACAAAGGTGAACACCAGAGCAAAAAATGCATCACTTGCTGAATACAAAAAAGCTACAGGCTTTGAAACCTTAATCGGCTTTTTATATGCAGACGGACAGATGGAAAGACTTGAGTATCTTCTGAAAACAGCAACAGAACTTGAATAAATAGTTTTCATCTTCTCAAAATAAAATTGAGGAGATGAAAAGATGAAAAAACTTAAAGAGTTTTTCTTTGTTATTATTGGCGCAACCGTTATGGCACTTGGACTTGATTTGTTTTTACTGCCAAAAACTATTGCGGCAGGGGGAGTTTCAGGAATAGCGGCCATAGTCCAGTATTCAACAGGAATTGAACCTTCCTTTGTGATACTTGGTCTTAACATACCGTTGTTTTTAAGTGCTTTTAAGTTTATGGGTAAAGATTTTCTGCTGAAATCAATGGTAGGGACTTTAACCTTAAGCATAATGACAAACCTCTTGCAGGAAGTACCGTTGGTAACTGAAAGTTTGTTTATATCAGCTATTTCAGGCGGTGTGCTTGTGGGACTTGGCGTTGGTATTGCAATGAAAATGGGCGGAACTACAGGCGGTACAGAAATTGCGGTATTGCTTATAAGAAGGTTTATGCCAAATCTTTCAACAGGAAAACTTATTATGGTTGTTGATGGAGCTATAATTGCAGCATCAGTTTTTGTAACACAAAACTTTGACCTTGGGATTTATGCACTTGCAGCTTTAATAATCTCTGCAAGAATAGTAGATTATGTTTTAGAGGGTGGAGATTTTGCAAAAGGAGTGCTTATTGTAACCTCAAGCTGGGAAAAAGTTTCAAAAGAAATATTAAATGTTCTTGAAAGAGGCGTTACAGGAATAAGCTCAACAGGTATGTACACCGGCAACGATATGAAAACGCTTTTATGTGTTGTTAAAAGAAATGAATTAGCAAAATTAAAAAATATAGTAATAAACATAGATGAAAATGCCTTTTTTATTCTCTTTGATGCAAGAGAGGTATGGGGCAATTTCAGGAGAGGAAGGCTTAAGCAATGAATAAACACGAAGTAAACATGCTTAACTTAAATGCCTATAAAATAAGAAGACATATTTTAGACGGCGTTTACAATGCAGCATCAGGACATCCTGGCGGATCGCTTTCAATTGCAGAAATTATGTCTGTTCTTTATTTTAAAGAAATGAATGTAGATCCTAAAGACCCCAAAAATCCTGACAGAGACAGATTTGTTATGTCAAAAGGCCATTGCGCACCTGCACTTTACGGAGCATTGGCAGAAAAAGGATTTATTCCAAAGGAAGACATTGTAACCTTAAGAAAAACAGACAGTTATTTAGAAGGTCATCCTGATATGAAAGGAATTCCCGGGGTTGATATGTCATCAGGCTCACTTGGTCAGGGCGTAAGCTGTGCAAACGGTATGGCACTTGCAGGTAAGCTCAAGAATAAGGATTACAGAGTTTATGCTGTACTTGGCGATGGAGAAATTGAAGAAGGTCAGGTTTGGGAAGCGGCTATGTTTGCATCTCACTATAAGCTTGACAATGTTACATATTTCCTTGACTTAAACGGTCTTCAGATTGACGGTGCAACTGCAGAGGTTATGTCATCAGCTCCTGTTGATAAAAAGTTTGAAGCTTTTGGCTTTAATGTTTTAACAATAGATGCACATAATGTTGAAGAAATCTGCGATGCAATTTCTAAAGCAAAAGAATGTAAAGGTAAGCCTTCAATTATTATCTGCAAATCAACAAAAGGTAAAGGCGTATCTTATATGGAAGGCAAGTGCCAGTGGCACGGTGCGGCGCCTAATCAAGAATTATATGAAGTTGCAATTAAAGAAATAGATGCAAAAATTGCAGAATTGGAGGTGCTTTTAGGTGAGTGAAAAAATGGCTACAAGAGAAGCTTTTGGTAAAGCTTTGGTAGAACTTGCGGAAAGTCATGACTTTGTTGTTATGGATGCAGACCTTGCAGAAGCAACAAAAACCGTTATATTTAAAAAAGCATATCCTGAAAGATTTATAGATACAGGTATTGCAGAGGGAAATATGATTTCAACTGCGGCAGGTATTGCAACTTGCGGTATTCCTGTATTTGCGGCATCATTTGCAATGTTTTCATCAGGAAGAGCCTATGAACAGGTAAGAAACTCTGTTTGTTACCCAAAATTAAATGTTAAGGTTGTTGGTACTCACGGCGGTATTTCTGTTGGTGAGGACGGTGCAACACATCAGTGTATTGAAGATATAAGCTTAATGAGAACAATTCCGGGTATGGTTGTTATTAACCCTTGTGATGCTATTGAAGCAAAACAGGCTGTTAAAGCGGCGCTTGAACATAATGGACCTGTATATTTAAGATTCTGCAGACTTGCAACAGAGCAGATACATAGTGATGACTTTAAGTTTGAGCTTGGTAAAGGTGTTGAAATTAAAGAAGGAAGCGATGCGACAATCGTTGCAACAGGTATCGTTCTTGAATTTGCACTTAAAGCTGCAGAAATGCTTAAAGAAGAAGGAATTTCAGCAAGAGTTGTTGATATACATACAATTAAGCCTATAGACAGAGATATTATTGTTAAAGCTGCTAAAGAAACAGGTGCAATCGTAACTGTTGAAGAGCATAACATTTACGGCGGTCTTGGAAGTGCAGTAGCAGAGGTTGTTTGTGAAGAAGCTCCTGTGCCTGTACTCAGAGTTGGTGTTCAGGATAAATTCGGTACATCAGGAAAACCTGCAGAGCTTTTCAAGCTTTATAACATAACACCTGAATATATTGCAGAAAAGGTTAAAGAAGCAATAAAATTAAAATAAAGCTTAAAACTTGCATTTGTTTTAATATGTGGTAAAATGAACGAAATGTATGTAAAAGAAGGCGAAATTATGAACAAATATAAAGATTTTGATAATTATCTTAAAGAGTTTCCTACAGAAGACGGATATTTTGGTCCTTATGGCGGCTCTTATATCGATGCAGAGCTTCAGGAGGCATTCAAACAGGCAGATGATGCTTATGAAGCAATATGTCATTCTGCACAGTTTATTAACGAATTAAGAAGAATAAGAAAAGAATTTCAGGGCAGACCTACACCGGTTTATCACTGTGAAAGACTTTCAAAGATTTTTGGTAACTGCCAGATTTATCTCAAAAGAGAAGATTTAAATCACACAGGTGCACATAAGCTTAACCATTGTATGGGTGAAGGTCTTCTTGCAAAATATATGGGTAAGAAAAAAATTATTGCAGAAACAGGTGCAGGTCAGCACGGCGTTGCAATTGCAACTGCAGCTGCATATTTTGGTATGAAGTGTGATGTTTATATGGGCGAAGTAGATATTGCAAAACAGCATCCAAATGTTATAAGAATGAAGATGCTTGGTGCAAATGTTATTCCTGTAACAAAGGGCCTTAAAACTTTAAAAGAAGCTTGTGATGCAGCTTTTGAAGCGTATCTTAATGAATATAAGGATGCTATTTATTGCATCGGTACTGCTGCAGGTCCACATCCGTTTCCTAAAATGGTGAGAGATTTTCAGTCTGTAATCGGATATGAGGCAAGAGACCAGTTCTTAGAGATGACAGGCATTATGCCTGATGCAGTAACTGCTTGTGTTGGCGGTGGCTCAAACTCACTTGGTATGTTCACACCATTTCTTGCAGATCCGGTTGAAATTTATGGCATAGAACCTCTTGGAAGAGGCTCAAAAATCGGTGACCATGCGGCAACAATGGCTTACGGAAGCGAAGGCGTTATCCACGGATATAAGAGCTATGTTCTTCAGGATGAAAAAGGCGAACCACTTCCTGTTTATTCAATTGCAAGTGGTCTTGACTATCCTGGTGTTGGTCCTGAACACGCATATTTAAGAGATTTGAACAGAGTTAAATATGATGTTATTTCAGACGAAGAAGCAATGGAAGCATTTTTCCTTCTTTCAAGATATGAGGGTATTATTCCTGCAATTGAAAGTGCTCATGCAGTAGCATTTGCTATTAAATATGCTAAAGAACACAAATCAGGCTCAATCCTTGCTTGTCTTTCAGGCAGAGGGGATAAGGATATTGATTATGTTTATGAAAACTATGGTTGTGGTGAAAAATTTAAGCTCGACTATGACGTATGAGGAGGAAATATGAATATTGTAAATACAAACAAAGCCCCTGCGGCAATAGGCCCTTATTCACAGGCGATTAAAACAGGAAATCTTGTTTTTACATCAGGACAAATTCCAATTAATCCAGAGTCAGGAAATGTTGAAGCAACAGGAATTAAAGAACAGACAAAGCAAATTTGTGAAAATCTTAAGGCAGTTCTTGAAGAAGCAGGAACAAGCCTTGAAAAAGTAGTAAAAACAACTTGCTTTTTACAGAATATGGAAGATTTTGCAGAATTTAACGAAGTTTATGCATCATATTTTACAGGCAAACCTGCCCGTTCTTGCGTAGCAGTAAAAGCACTTCCTAAAAATGTACTTGCAGAAATTGAAGTAATAGCAGAAATAGACTAACCAAACGGTTAGTCTATTTTATATTTCACAACTATTTTATGATTTTTTGATTTTTTGGATTTAAAGTAAATGTGGTATTGTTGTGGCATTGTTACGTGATATTCTTTTGGAACACCGTCATTAAGATCGGTATCATATTTATCTGTTATTTCCACCAAAGAAATATCTTGTGCTTCTATTTCAAGTTTTTCGCCTTTTCTTTCTACATAAACCTTACCATCTTTTTCATAAGGAAGAGATAAAGTGTGAAGTGGGTAAGTAATTTCTATGTTTTCGTCAGAATGAACTGTGTCAATTACAGTTAAAAGCTTGTCTTTTAAAATCAATTCTCTCTGCCACGAACTAATGTTTGGATATGCACTGCTCATATCAAGAATACAGTGCTTGTTGCCTTTGTCAACAGATATTATTTTACCTGTGGCATCCAATGGGTTTACTACTCTCTGGTCAATTCCGTTAAATAACAGTGAGTTGTGCGCTTTGGTGCTTTTCATCCATTTAAAATGGTGATTTGTTCCATACCCTCTTCCAAAATATCCAGATGGGGTTATAAGAGCAACACCTTTTGAAAACAAGGCAAAAGAGCCTTGGTCTGCATGTCTGTGACTATCGTAAGAAAATCTTGACGCTCTTGCAAATACACAGATGTCATTATCATCTGTTAAATCTGTGTGCATAGCTATAAATCCGCCGTCAGGAAAAACTTCAACATTTTCAGGTTCTTTTGTTAATGTTTTTTCCTCTTTTTTAAGCTCTGGTAAAAATAAATCAAGAAGATGCAGCATATAGAACTTTTGTTCTGATGCTTTTGCACTCCTGATTTTTGCAAGTTCAGGACCAAATTTTTCTGCATATACAGCATAAGGGTTTTGTGCAAAGAAGCCTGGCCATTCCTCAGAGTCACTGTCGCACCAGTAACCATCACAAAATGGATGAATTTCATAATCCTTATTGCAAAAATGTATTAAAAAATTTGTGTATCTGTGGTAAAATGGTCTGTTAAACAGACTGCCGTCTGAAAATCTTTCTACAGCTGAAAAGAAGGGTAGATACCATTTAGTGTAACTGGTAGAATAAAAAGTACCCTCTGCCCAGCTTCCATCATTTCCTCCATAGTATGGAAAAATTCCACAGTATATATCAAGAGCGTATTTTAGCCATCGTATCAGTGTTTCATCATCGCAAACACCTGTGCCTTTCAAAACAAGTGATGCACCGCCAAGATAGGCAGGTATTCTGCCCACATGTGAATTTGATGGGTTTTGTTCATAATTGATGAGTTTAAGTTTATTTTCGCACTGCTGTGCGTAAACTGCAATGGTTTGTGCTACATATTTTTGCTCTTTTTCATTTAAAAGAGGGAAAATCATATCAAATACAGGTGGAATACATCGTATATTACTTATGCCTATTTCATCTTCAAAGTCCCCATCAATGGCACAAGGTCCTAAAGGATTCATACCACAAACCCTCATCATCAATTCTTTTGCTTTATTACCGGCAATTTGGTCATCGGTAAGTGCGAACATAAGTGCACAGGCAACCATATCTCTGTCATTATATGTTCGGTGGTCAGCAAAATACTGTCGGTATTCAGCCCTTTTGCCGTCAATATGATAAACAGGCATGGTAGGAAGTTCCCTGTCTAATGCAACCTTAACATTGTTTTTCAAAACATTAAGTTCAAATGCTTTTGTTTCTTTGAGGGTGCATATCTGGTCTTTGCAGAATAGATATGCAGGTCTTTCGCTTGGATAATTTTCAAACAACGTTTTAGCGTCAGGTCTTTTGAAATGTATAGCTTTTTCTGATATGTAAAATTCCATAAAATCACTTGCGTGAGTGTTTGTTTCAATTTTCCAGAAATATTTTCCACTTTCAAGAGGCTTTGAAATATTGGCATATATTTTACAAGTAGAAATTTCTTCAATAAGAGATTTGTTTTCGTCATATACAGACAAAATGTATTTTTCTGCACCCTCTACAGGTATCCAAATAAAAGTAGGGGGAGTTTCATATACAACTTCCCCTATTGATGGAAACATAAAATTTTGTGTAGTTGAGGTTCTTTTGGTTGGAAATGGTTTCATAATTATTTCTCCCAGATGTACTCACCGGTTTTTGGATTTATTCTGCCTATCTGCTTTGCAGGAATACCTGCTATTATAGCATAGTCAGGTGTACTTTTTGTAACAACTGCACCTGCACAGATGAGATTTGCCTTGCCAATTTTAACACCTGCAGTTACGGTAACATTACTTGCAAGCCACGAGCCTTCACCTATAACTATGCTGTTATCATAATCATTTTCAGTTCTTCCTGAAAACCATCCTGTCTCAGGATCAAATTTATGATTACCTGCTGCTATAGAACAATGAGGTCCAATTAAAACATTGTCACCAATTGTAACATCGCCCTTTATATAGTTGTAAAGACCTATTTTTACATTTTTACCAATTTGTTCGTTTGGTACATAATTGATTATTGCACCTGAAGAAATAGAAAGATCTTCATTATCATAACCAAGAGCTTTTGCTCTTCTTTTCCCAAAATCCGCAACATCAGTCTGATGGGAGAATTTGCACATAGTCTCAAATTCTTCGTTGTCAAATTCAGGGATTTCAACCGGCCATTTTATCATAACAATTTTCCTTTTCTAATTTAAATTAAAACTTAAAAAATAAGTGCAAAACAGACTGCTGTTCAGGCAGTCTGTAATAAAGCTATTTTAAAAGAAGTTCTTTAAGTTTTTTATGTATATTTTCACAGGTTTCGTCTGTTGCAAGAGTAAGCTCACTAACTAAAATGTTGGTTGCGTTTGTAAGCATCTTTTTTTCACTTGTTGAGAGTGGTTTTTCAAATTCTCTCAATGTAAGGGAAGAAACAACCTTTGCAACTTCTTCAAGAGAACCTGTTTTCATTTTTCTTAAGTTTTCGCGATAACGCTTGTTCCAGTTAGAAGTATCTTCTTCGGTGTATTTTGCAATAAGAGAGTAAATATTTTCAACAATATCTTTTGTGATAACAGGGCGCACACCAATGGTATCCGCTGTAGCTACAGGGACAAGATGAGTTGCTTCAATGCCGGAGATTTCCAGAACATAATATTTTTGAGTGCTTCCAAGGATTTCTTTTTCCTCAAAGGCTTTTATAATTCCTGCTCCGTGCATAGGATAAACAATTTTATCACCAAGCTTGTACAAACAAATACCCTCCTTGTGTCGAAAAACCTTTTATTATAGTATAATTATACCATAATACAAGAAAAAAGTCAAAGATTTTTATATTAATTTAATAGCGTCTTGTATAGATTTTACACCGAAAACACCAGAGTTGTCTTTTAAGTGAATAAAATTTCCGTATGGTATGATGATTTTTTCAAAGCCCATCTTTTTTGCTTCATTAATTCTAAGCTCTATTGATGATACCGCACGAACTTCACCTGAAAGACCGACCTCGCCGATTGCAATTGTTTTTGTGTCTATTATAATGTCTTTAAGCCCTGAATAAACTGCAAGAACAACTGCAAGGTCAGAAGATGGCTCCAAAATTCTCATTCCACCTGCAACATTAACATAAATGTCATTTATTCCAAGATTTAATTTAAGTCTTTTTTCAAGTACTGCAAGAAGAAGCATAACCTTGTTGTAGTCAAGACCTGAGGCAGTTCTTCTTGGTGCAGGGAAAAATGTTGGACATACAAGAGACTGGATTTCTGCAAGAATTGGTCTTGTTCCTTCGACTGTGCAGGTAATACAACAACCTGAGCTTATCATATCGTGCTTTTCAAGAAGTGCAGAGGAAGGGTTTAATACACCTTCAAGTCCTGTGTCGTGCATTTCAAAAATACCGATTTCGTTTGTTGAGCCAAAACGATTTTTTACTGCTCTTAAAATTCTGAAGTTTGTCTGTCTTTCTCCTTCAAAATATAATACACAATCCACCATATGTTCAAGAACTCTCGGACCTGCAATAGCACCTTCTTTAGTAACGTGACCAACTATGAAAATAGTGGTGCCGTTATTTTTCGCTACCTGCATAAGTGCAAGAGTTACCTCTCTTATCTGGCTTACGGTTCCTGGTGCAGAAGAAAGGTCGGAGGATGAAATGGTCTGCACAGAATCCACAATGGCAATTTTAGGTTTATTTTTCTCAATGGCGTTGATTACATTTGAAAGGGAAGTGGTGCATAAAAGTGATAACTTTTCGTTATTCACTTCAAGTCTTTTTGCACGAAGCTTTATTTGAGAAGCAGATTCTTCTCCTGAAATATATAAAATATCTTCGTTTGCATATTTGCAAATCTGTAAAAGAAGTGTTGATTTTCCAATTCCCGGTTCACCGCCAACTAAAACAAGTGAGCCTTCAACAATTCCTCCGCCTAAAACTCTGTCAAGCTCTTTAATAGAGCTTGTATATCTGATTTCGGTGTTAACTTTAACATCATTTAAAGCTACAGGTTCAATATGAGAAACTGATGCTTTTGATTTGGAAGTTTTTTCCTCGGCAACAATTTCCTCAACAAGTGAGTTCCATTCACCGCAATCGGGGCATTTTCCTGACCATTTCGGGGAAGAATAACCACAAGAGGAACATATATACATAGTTTTGCTTTTCATAAAACAAGTCTCACCTTCATAAATATTACTACTTATAATTTACTATAAAGTACAACTTTTGTAAAGAAAAATAAAAAAATAAAAAAAAGACTTGCATTTTTTAAAAAATTGTAGTAATATTAATTGGTTGCAAAAAAATAAATATTTTATGAGGTGTAAAAATGGAAGGATTCTTATATTTTGTAAGTGTAGTAATCCAGGTAGCAATGCTCATTATCGGCGGCTACTATACAGTAATTTCATTAGTCGGCTGTTTATTCAGAAAAGAACCTAAAGCAACAAATACAACAAATAAAACTCATAAGTTTGCGCTTGTTGTTTCCGCACACAACGAAGAAGTGGTAATTGGCAACTTGGTAGATTCTATGAAAAATATAAATTACCCTGAAGAAAGCTATGGCATCTTCGTAATTGCAGATAATTGCACAGATAATACTGCAGAAATCGCAAGACAGCATGGTGCTCAGGTTTATGAGAGAAAAAATAACGAACTCAGAGGTAAGGGCCATGCTCTTGACTGGATGTTCGAAAAAATTTATGAAATGGACTACGATGCAATTTCTGTATTTGATGCAGATAACATCGTTCATCCTGAATTCTTAAACCAGATGAATAAACAGTTCAATAAAGGATTTAAGGCAGTTCAGGGCTATATTGACACAAAAAATCCATACGATTCATGGATTTCACTTTCTTATGCAATTTCATTCTGGAGCATTAACAGAGTGTTCCAGTACGCAAGATACACACTTGGTATGTGCTGTCAGCTTTGCGGAACAGGTTTTGCCGTATCAACTGATGTTTTAAGAAAAATCGGTTGGGGTGCAACTTGCCTTGCAGAAGATATGGAATTCACAATGAAGCTTACTTTAAACGACATTAAAGTAGGCTGGGCACATGATGCAATTGTTTATGACGAAAAACCTCTTACACTTTCACAGTCATACAAGCAGAGAGTAAGATGGATGCAGGGACACGCAGATGTTTTCACAAGATTTTTCACAAAGCTTATGAAAAAGGGTATTAAAGAAGGTAAGATTATTCCAATCGATTGTGCTTGTTATCTTTTCCAGCCAATCAGACTTATTGCTCTTTTCTATATTACTTTTATGAGCTTTACACACACATTTTTCCCTGGAACATTCTTCACATTTGGTGATGTAGTACCTGCTTTTATATGGAACACAATTACAATTTGTCAGCTTTTATTTGTACCTTGTACTCTTTTCTTTGAAGGCAGACTTAACTGGAAAGTAATTAAAGGATACATTCCATATTACTTCTATACATTCACTTGGTTCCCAATTGCAGTTGTTGGTGCATTCAAGAAGAACAATAAAGAATGGTTCCACACTCAGCATACAAGAACAATTTCTCTTGCTGAAATTGAGAAATAAAGGAAATACTTATGAGTAAAAAAGTAAATGATGAAAATCTTCTTATTCTTCAGGACGAAGACGGAAGCGAAATCAAATTTGAAATAGTGGATATTATAGAAGACGGTGGCGAAAGCTATGCAGTTTTATATCCATTAACAAAAGGTATAAACGAGTATGTAATCGTAAAATATCTGGGTGAAGATGAGTATGACGAAGAAATGTTTGAAATTGTCTACGAACTTGACATAATCGAAAAAATCTTCGAAACATATAAGAAAAACCATCCTGAAATATTTTAACATTCCCTTGTAACAGAAGGCTGTTTAAAACTGAGTTTTTAAACAGCCTCTTTTGTTTTTCTTGCAAATACTTTTATGTTGTGTTATAATAATTTTGCTACACAAATGAATAAAATTCACAAGTGAGGGAATACCTTGGTAAAAGGTGTTTTCTCTATTAATAATCCTCGCTTGTGAAGATTTATTTGTGTAGCAACAAAGGAGAAACACTTTTTCGGTGCGTCTCTTGGGGCGCACTTTTTTAATTGGAGAAAATTTATGAAATTAAACAGAAAAAAATACAAACCTCTTACCAACCCTACACCAAAAATAAAAAAACAATACAGAGTGCATTTAATAATGGCAGAAATGTGGCAAGAGGAAGTTGAGAAATATCCGCACCTGAAAGAATTAGACATAGGATACAACTTTTTTATATTATAAATTAATAAGACTTTGCAATATGGCAAAGTCTTATTTTGAAAGTATTGCGTTTTTGAATATAGTTAAATCAGGCTCTTTGTTTTTTTCTTTGGTGAGGGTGTATTCCATTCCCACACTTTCGTATTTTGCACCTGCCATTTGATTGTAAGACAAAAGCTCAACAGGTGAAGAACCTACTATTTCTGATATGCCCTTTAAGTTTTCTTCGGTATCTGTAATATCAGGAATAAGTGGAACTCTTATGATATAGGGAATACCGCTGTTTTTAAGAAACTCAAAGTTATTTAAAATAACATCGTTATAAACACCTGTATATTCCTTGTGCTTTTCTCTGTCTGCTATTTTAATGTCCATCATAACATAGTCAAAGCATTTAATTGTGTTTTTGAAAATTTCTTCATCGGCATATCCACTTGTTTGTATGGCTTTATGAACACCGTTAAGATGTGAGCAAACTTCTTTTAAAAATTTATGTTGAAGAAGAGGTTCGCCGCCTGAAAAGGTAACACCGCCATTATTTAATTCAAAAAAGTCTGAATATTCAAGTATTTTATCTGCAAGGTCTTTTGCTTTATATTCAGTTCCGCATATACGGACTAAATTTTTAGGGCATACCTTTATGCATCTGCCGAAAGGCTGACACTCAGGATGGTCGCATGGCTTTTTGCAAAGACCGCAGTTTGTACATTGTGCGGTCTTTACTAAAAGTTGTTTTTCTGTTTTTAGTCCCTCAGGATTGTGACACCATTTACATCTTAAAGGGCAACCTTTAAGAAAAACTGTAACTCTGCCACCAGGTCCGTCGTGAAGGGAAAATTCTTTTATATCGAATACTGTGCCTGTCATAATGTGTATTCCTGTCTTAACATAACATGATCCTGATATTCTTTGTCAAGCTCAACGAAGTACGCACTCCAACCCCAGATTCTTACAACTAACTGCTGATATTTTTCAGGGTGTGCCTGTGCATCCTTTAAGGTTTCAAGGTTAACTGCGTTAAGCTGAAGCTGATGTCCGCCAAGCTCAACAAATGATTTAACGAGCATAGCAACCTTTTCAACGCTGCCTTCGTCTTTGAACATTGAATTATGGAATTCAAGTGTTAAAGGACCGCCGTTTATTGCATTTTCAAAGTGAGGCTTTGAGAATGATTTAATAACTGAAAGAGGACCTTTGATGTCTGCAAAAATACTTGCAGAGAAGTTTGTGCCAAATGGCTCTTTTTTAAGTCTGCCGTCAGGAGATGCACCGATTTCGTTTGCATGCCAAAGGTAGAACATAGCAGAACCTGTTCCTGCTCTGTAAATTCCGCCTCTGCAGTTCTTTCTGCCTTCAAGTGAAGCTGCAAAGGTATCTAAAAGCCATACAGCAATATCATCAACAAAGTCAATGTTATTACCCATTTTAGGTGCTTCATAGCGAAGCTTGTGAAGAAGCTCAGGTGCGTTTTCAAAGTTTGTGTCAACTGCGTTAATAAGTTCTTCTTTTGAAATGCTCTTTTCTTCAAAGACATATTTTTTAATAACTGCAAGTGAGTCTGCACCTGTTGCAACGCCTGTTCCGTGAATACCGAAATTATTGTATTTTCCACCGTCCCAGATAGTTTCATTGTTACACATAACTGACATAAAAGGAGACGGAACAAACCATAAATTTTTTAAATTAGAGCAGATAATATCACATTCTGCTTTTATTTCGTTTTCAACTTTTTTCGCAAAGTCTTCATAAGTTTCTGATGATATAAGGTGATTATGAAGAGCATTGTCAACTACTTTAGGGAAGTTTAAAGCACCTATGTTTGCCACATCAGCACCAACCTTTGGAACAATAAATTCCCAACAAGCTGCAGTAACATATTCACAAGCGTCCTCTTTGTCATATCCAAGTTTAACTAAAGCGTCAATTACAACATCGTCATTTGAATACTGTGGGAAACCAAGACCTGCTTTTGTAAGCTCACTGCCAAGGATGTATGTTTCAATTGGTGTGTTTTTATTAACCCTTAAATTGATTTTAGGATCGATTAAAAGAAGGTTATTACTTGCTTTAAGACAAAGCTTTGAAAGAAGATTAAACACATCATTTCCGTCTTTGTCAACACCGCCAAGCATTAAGCTTTGACCGTTATCGCCCTGTTGAACGCCAACATAAAGGTCTGAGTCCTTGTTAAATGAAAGGAAGAAATCTTCCACAAGCTCTAAGGCTGTTTCTTCTGTATAAAGACCTTTTTCCATATCTGCCTTAAGGTATGGATACATATATTTGTCAAGTCTGCCAACTGTGTTATGATAGTTTCCTTCAAGCCAGAGCGCAAAATGAACAATTCTGAAAGACTGAAGTGCTTCAATAAAGCTTGTTGCACCATAAGCAGGAACTCTGTCTAAAACCTTTGCAATTTCTGTTTTACCCTCTTTGATTGCTTCTTCTTTATATCTTTCAACAAGACCTAAAATAGCATCAATAGAGCGCTTTTGGTATTCATTTGCAGTTTCTCTTTTTGCAAGAAGTCCGCACTTAATAATATCCTCATAATCAGGAGAAAGGTTTGAAAGGTAACCAAGCTCGTGAATAAAATATTTATCTTTTAATTCTGCCCATTCATCTTCTGTGAAGCAATCAGGAATATTTTTAACTGTTCTAACAAAACAGATTTTTTCATCAGGAAGAAAAAGAGGTGTTTCCATTTTACAAAGTCTTTCAAATCTGTCTGTCATTCTCTCAATAGGAGAAAGTCCTTTTTCTTTATACTCCTTTGCAAGTTCAGGAGCATCAATTCTGAATTTGTGATGTTCTTTTTTGAGTATGTAATCAAGTAACACTTTTGACATATTATCACTCCTTTAGTTTTTACTATAATCTATTGGAAGATATGGAATTGCATTTAAGTCCATACCTGAAAATTCGTTGTTTAGATAGTAGTGGTACGCCGCGGCACCAATCATAGCCGCATTATCTGTGCAGTAAACAAAATCAGGACAGATAAATTCCATACCACGCTTTTCTGCCTCTTTTTTAAAACTTTCACGAAGTCCTGAATTTGCTGCAACACCACCTGCAATAGAAACCTTTTTAACGCCTTTCATTTCTGCCGCTTTGAAGGTGTTTGCTGTTAAAATATCAACAACTGTACTTTGGAAACTTGCACAAAGGTCATTAACGTTAATTTCTTCGCCTTTTTGCTCCATATTGTGATGATAGTTTATAATTGCAGTTTTTATTCCACTGAAAGAAAAATCAAGGGTTTCTTCGTGGAATTTAGGCTTTGTTATAGGTATGTTTGGTGTTCCCAGATTTGCCGCCTTGTCAATACTTGGACCGCCTGGGTAGGAAAGGCCTACAACTCTTGCAACCTTGTCATAGGCTTCACCTGCGGCATCGTCTCTTGTTTTGCCTAAAACTTCGTATTTTCTGTAATCTTCAACATATATAATATGGCTGTGACCTCCTGATGCAACAAGGCACATAAAAGGAGGGGTAAGTCCCATAAGGTAGTTGGCACAGATATGTCCTTCAATGTGGTGCACACCGATTAAAGGTTTTCCTGTGGCAAATGCATAAGCTTTTGCATAAGAAAGGCCAACAAGAAGTGAACCAACAAGACCAGGTGCATAGGTAACTGCAATTGCATCAATATCGTCAATGGTGCAGGAAGCATCGATAAGTGCCTGTTTAACAACAGAGTCAATTGCTTCAATATGAAGTCTTGATGCGACTTCAGGTACAACTCCGCCGTATTTTTTATGTAAGTTTGCCTGCGAATTTATAACATTTGATAAAACTTTGCATCCGTCTTCAACAACAGATGCGGCAGTTTCGTCGCAGGAGCTTTCTATAGCAAGTATTTTAATCAATTAATTCTATCTCCTTTGTCATAAGGATTGCATTTTCGTTATTTTTGTAATAATTTTTTCTGAAGCCGTCCTGAACAAATCCCATTTTTTTGTAGAGATTTATAGCACCTTCGTTGCTTTCTCTGACTTCAAGATGCAAAAGGGAAGTGCTTGTGTTTGCACATTTTTCGATCATTTTTTCTAATATTTTTGTAGCTATTCCCATTTTTCTGTAGTCTTTATGAGTTGCGATGTTGGTGATTTCTGCTTCAAACATAACCCACCAGTAACCACCATAGCCAACAGGCTTACCATCTATAAGTGCAACAAAATAACTTGCAACAGGATTTTCAAGCTCTTTTTTGAATTCTTCAACAGATGACCAGGGCTTGTGAGGGCAGGTGTTGTCTATTTCTTCAATGAAAGGCAGATGCTCAGGTTTTAAATATTCAATGGTAATCATAATTTTATTATTCTTCCTCCTGCTGCCTTAAACATTCTGTTGTAAAGAGCAAAGCCAACGCCTTTTTTATCTGGCATAAGTGCGAAAATCTTTGTTATGCCATTGTCGTCACATTCACGGAGTAAATCAAAGAACAGTTTACCGCCTGAATTTGCATCGCCTAATGATTTAACATAAGGTAAATCAAATTCTATTTTGTCATAAGTGAAAACTGCAGTTTTTTCGTCTGTATTTTCGGTTATGTAGCTTTTGATTTCGTCAAGATTTCCGTCTAAAATATAAAGCTCACCCTTTGGGGCGTAGTGTTTATATTTCATACCGGGACTTTTAGGTTTAACTGTGTCTGTGATTACATCAAGTGTTAAATGCTTGTCGTAAGAAACATCAGGGAAAAGCTCAAAAATATCCTCAAAAGTAACTCCGCCCGGTCTTAAAATAACAGGGGAGAGAGTGGTTACATCTATAACTGTTGACTCAAGACCTATATTACAGCTTCCACCATCAATAATCATATCTATTTTATTATTTAAGTCGTCAAAAACATGACTTGCCTTTGTGGGGCTTGGCTTTCCTGATGTGTTAGCACTTGGTGCGGCAATGGGTTTCTTTGCAAGAGCAATAAGCTCTCTTGCAATTTCATTTTCAGGAAGTCTTATTGCAACTGTGTCAAGACCGCCTGAAATGACCGATGGCACAATAGCACTCTTTTTAAAAACAAGTGTCATAGGTCCGGGCCAGAAGGTGTCCATAAGCTTCTTTGCAGTTTCGTTTATTTCAAGCACAAGGGGAAGAACCTCTTTTTTATCCTGAATATGTAAAATAAGAGGATTGTCTGAAGGTCTGCCTTTTGCAACATAGATTTTCTTAACGGCCGTCTCATTAAGTCCGTCTGCACCAAGGCCGTAAACCGTTTCTGTAGGGAACGCAACAAGACCGCCATCGTTTATAATTTTGGCGGCTTTGCTTAAATTTTCTGTTGTTGGTTTAACAAGAGATGTCATTAATAATCTTCCTTTATGCCGAGAGAATCGTCATTTTCAATCCATTCAGATACCATATAGTGTCTGTAATTTTCTTTATCGTCTCTGATGTAAACATCGTTGATACCTGCATTTATAATCATTCTTTTGCACATAGAACAAGGCATTGCGTTTTCAACAATCTCGCCTGTTGTTTTTTCTTTACCGCAAAGATAAAGAGTTGCACCAATCATTTCGTTTCTTGAAGCAGAGATGATTGCATTTGCTTCAGCGTGAACACTTCTGCAAAGTTCGTATCTTGTGCCTCTTGGAACATTTAATTTTTCTCTTAAGCAAAAGCCCATATCAGAGCAATTTTGTCTCTGTCTTGGTGCACCAACATAGCCTGTTGAAACGATTTCATCGTTTTTAACAATGATTGCACCAAAATTTCTTCTGAGGCATGTGCCTCTTTCAAGTACTGTTTCTGCGATGTCGAGGTAGTAGTTTATTTTATCTGTTCTCAAAACCATAAGCCTCCCTTTAGTTATTTTCAATATCTGTAATAAGGTCAATTCTCGCCTGATGACGACCGCCTTCAAACTCTGCATTCATATATGCTTCAAGAATTGAAATGGCAAGGTCTTCACCAAGCACTCTGCCACCCATACAGATAACATTTGCGTTGTTGTGTTGTTTTGTTTTTTCTGCACTGTATGCATCGGAGCAAAGAGCTGCACGGATGCCTTTGTGTTTGTTTGCGGCAATAGAAATTCCGATACCTGTTCCGCAAATCAAAATGCCGAATTCTGCTTCGCCGCTTGTAATTGCAGGGCAAACTGCAGATGCGATGTCAGGGTAGTTTACACTGTCTTTGGAGTAACAACCAAAGTCTTTAACATCAAGTCCTTTTCCTTCAAGATGTTTGATAATGGCAAGTTTAAGCTCATAACCGCCGTGATCTGATCCGATAGCTATCATAATTTTTATTCCTTTCCTTCCTGTTGATCCACATAGGCTTTAACTAAATAATCTGGAGCAATAGGTTTGTTTTGTTTATTTAAGTATAATTTTTCTGCAAGGTATGCCACTGCGGCAGCATCAGTTGTGTTGTATATATCTGCAGGGAATACCACGTTTTCGTTAAGAGTTTGTTTAATAAGATCTTTGTGCTTGTCAAGACAGTCGCCTGTAAATATTATTCTTTTGTCAAAACAGGAAAGCTTTGATAAAAGAATATTAATATCGCACATATCAGGTGGAAGAACCTCTTCACCGTTTTTATAAAGAGCATAGTAAACCTGATTTCTTCTTGCATCTAAAACAGGACAAACATATCCATCAAAGTGCTTGAACTTAAAAGCCATTGCTTCTAGTGTTGAAACACCTACGGCAGGTTTGTTTGCTCCGTCTGCAAGACCTTTGATAGTTGCAATACCAACACGAAGTCCTGTAAAAGAACCCGGGCCTTGTGCCGCCGCAAAAAGGTCAATATCTTTAGCGGTAAGACCAAGCTTGTTTAAAAGCTCTTCAATAAGCACCATACTTATCTGTGAATGCGGGGTGGCAAGATTTAAGGTAAAAACACCTGAAAGACTACCATCCTGTGTAACCGCAACTGTTGCGGCTTTGGAAGAAGTATCTGTTGCTAAAGTTCTCATTTTTTAACCTCGTTTATTTCAATAATTCTGCTGTTTTTGTCGTACTTAATATTAACCGATTTATATTCTTCAAGAAGCGGATATGCAATTTCAGGCCATTCTATTATACATATACCGCCTGAAAAGAGATAATTGTCTATATCAATAGAATATAAGTCCTCAACAGATTGCAGACGATATAAATCAAAATGATAAACAGGCAAATTCCCAGGATATTCGTTTACTATATTAAAGGTTGGACTGACAGGCTCGTAAATACATTCAAGTGCTTTTGCAATACCTTTTGTGAATGTGGTTTTTCCTGCACCTAAATCGCCTGTTAAGCAAACTATATCGCCGCTTTTTAATGTTTTGCCGAATTCTTCACCGAGAGCTATTGTGTCCTCGGCATTTAAAGCATTGTAATTCATAAAACCTCTCAATATCTAAAGATACTTTATTTTAACATAAAATTTTAAATATGTCCACTAAAACATTGTCTCTATCAAAGTGGGGAAGTAGCCTTCTTTAAAATACCACATTGTAGAAGTGTCCAGTCCTGAATAAAAATCAGGAGAGCCAAGCTGATAGTTATCGCCGCCTGTTGCATTTTCAAGAGCAAAAGGCTCGTTAACGCTGTTTAAATAATAACAATTATAGATGTTTTTGTTAAGAAGAGTAGCACATATTGCACCTGTTTTCTTGCCTGTAAGAGTCTGTGCAGAAGAAATACAGTTTACTATGCTTCCGTTACTGCCTGATGCAATTCCGCCTATGTTACTTTCGGCTGAAAGGGAATTGAAAACTCCAAGGTCACAGTAGTTAATGCAGTCTGAAATAGTTCCGCTGTTGTATCCGCAGATACCGCCTAAGAGTGCAGAAGAAGCAATTGAGAAATTAAGATTCATTCCGTTGTACGAACCGGCAATAAGTCCATAATTATATCCGCAAAGACCTCCTGCAACTGCAGAGTGTGCATTTCCGCCGAAGAAGCCGTTTGTGTATGATGAAACAATCATACCGCTATGGTTATTTATTCCTGCTATGCCACCGCTTACTGCAGTCTGTGCAGAGATGGCACTTGATGAGGTGTTACTGCACTTGTAGATAAGACCTGTGTTTACAGAGGCAATGGCACCTGAAGTTTCTGCAGAAAGTGAAATGTTTTCAAGCTTAAGATTATAGATTTCACCATGGTTTTCTCTGAACAAGCCTGAAGTTGTACTTAAATTTGAAATTGTATGTCCGTTTCCAAGGAAAGTACCAAAGAAACTGAAAATTTCATCACCTATAGGCAAAAAGACTTCTCCTGTCATATCAATATCAGAAAGGAGAGAAAAAGAAGAACCAAGATGCTTTCTCACATTGTTTAAATGCTCTTTTGTTATAATTTTGTACGGATTTTCAAGTGTTCCGTTTCCACCTGCGAAATCTCTTATGTTTTCTATGTCAGGCAGGGTTTTATGTGGGTTTGTTTTAAGTTGTGGGAATGGGTAGGTTGTGTTTTGTGTTTCCCATAATTTTTTGTTAAGTCCTGAAACAGAAGAAAGGTTTGTTAATTCTTCAGGTGAAACAGGAAATACGCCATTTATTCTTATGCATTGTTCACCAGCAGCTGCAGGGAGTGTGTGATCAAAGTAACAGGTTGAAATTTTTCCTGAAAGTCCTCCTCCTGCAATAGAACCAACATACTGAAGATTGCTTGTTGCAGTAATGTAACCAAGATTGTAGCAACTTGAAATGTTTGCATCTGAACAATAACCTGCAATACCACCGCTATATGATTTATCAGGAGACTTAACAGTAAGACTGCCTGTGTTATAACAGTTTGAGGTTATCTGATATTCACTTCCGATAATGCCTCCTGCTATTGCGGTTTGTTTATCAGAATATGAGAAAATTTTACCGTTGTTTACGCATTTTGCCACGGTTGCATGGTTTGCCGCACATATACCACCTGCTATTGCATTGCTTTGGATACTGTTTGCAATAATTCCGCCGTTATTTGTGCAATCAGCAATGTAATTGTAATTATTAACACAAATTCCACCTGCAAGATCCGATGCAAAAATATCGGAAAGATTAACACATTTTAAAATCTGGCCTCTTTCTTCGTTTGTGCAGACAAATGCGGCAGAAACACCGCTTTTTGCACCAACTCTTGAGCCTCTTAATGTAATATTTTCTATTTTACCTTTGTTTGAAACAGCAAGTGCGGCAGCCTTTGAAAGACCTTCAATTTTTGATTCTGCAATTGTAAGGTTTTTAATATTTCCGTTATTCTGGATTATAAAGGCAGCGTCGCCTTTGGCAGAATACAAAATGTTAAGAGCGTAGATGGTTGAGGAGTTTCCGTCCAATACACCATCAAAACTGTTTATGGGTGTAAATCCACGACCTGCGTTGTTGTAAATAGAAGGCGAAGAATATTCTGCAGAAAGATCTATATCTCTGATAAACATAAAGTGTGCAGAGGAATACATTCTTATATCAAAAAGTTCCTTCATAGAGCTTATAATATATGGAGATTCCTCAGTTCCGTTACCTGAAGCATAACCTGACGGAAATACAACGTCGCTAAAATCAACACTTTCAAAAACAGGGTATCCCATTCTTGTTGAAGTGTATATATCATCTTTGAAAAGCTTTTTGTTGAAGGCATCGTAGTTAAGACCGCCCTGTTGATGGCTTTGATATTTGTTAAGATAATAAGCGTCGATATAAGATGCATCAGAAATCGGATAGATTGAACCAAAGGAGCTTTCAAAATACATATCTCCTGTGTTGTAACCTCTTAAAATACTGCCGCCTGATGCTATACCGAAAATTGTGCTGTTTTCACCTGTTCCCATTAAAGGAGCAGTATTTATACAGTCGATTATCCTGCCGTTGTTTAAAAGGGCTATAGAGGCAACCTTGTTGCCACTCATTTTACCGTTGTTAAGACACTGAATAATGTTGCCGTTATTTTCATTTGCAAAGGCATAAGCTGTTTCACCTTTAATATCTGAACTGTTTTTGCATGAAATTAAAGTTCCGTTATTTGTATTTGTTAAAGAATGGGATTTCTTCAGTTCAAGATTCTGAACAGTTCCGTTATTTATAATAAACAGGGTGTTTTTAAGACCTGAAATCTTTTTTGAATTTCCGTTGAAATTACCATTAAACTCCTTGATTGCTTTAAAATCTGTAATAGACATATCAAGGTCGTTGCTCAGAATAAAACTTGCGTAAGGGAAATATCTTATGTTGTTTAAATGCATAGGAGTAATGATGATGTACGGATTTGAAGCAGTACCGTCTCCACCTGCAAATGAATATGTGTTTTCTTTTGTGTTCTGTATAAACGATGGGTTTCTTTTTAATGTTAAAGATGTTTTTCCTGAAGTCCAAATGTCATTATTGAAAAAAGGAATTATATTAATATTGTCTTTATACAAAGCATCTGCAGTACCTGTGTTTATAAGTGTACTGTTTTTGGCAGAGTTGTAAACACATCTGTTTATTTCCCCTGTGTTGTTAAAAACAACACCTGCAGTTTCGGAAGTATTTAATGTTCCTGTCGCCAGACACATTGCTATTTCTCCGTTGTTGTTATACACCAAAGAAGAACTTTGTTTGCCAAAAATATGAGCATTTGCGTAGGAATTTGAAATGCTTCCTGTATTTGTATAAACCAGACCACTTCCTGAGGAAGCACTTATTTTACCCTCGAAGAAACTGTTTGTGATATTTCCTTCGTTAAGATAAACAAGGCCACCGCAGTTTTTACCTGTAACGGAAGAGTATGAAGAACAGTTAACAATATTACCTTTGTTTGTGTGACAAAGGGAAGCAGAATTATCATAAGAAAAGAAAAATCCATCATAAATTCTTATGTTTTCAAGCGTACCGCTGTTTGTTTCAAAAATAGAACAGTTTCCCTCGGTTTCTGTTAAAGAAAGGTGGGAAAGTGTGTATCCGTTACCATAGTAATAACCATTGAATTCTTCTATTTTAACAGGCTTGGTAAAAACAAGATCTCCCTCTTGTCTGAAATAGCTTTCAGGATAGTTATTTATGTTGTTGAAATCTTCCTGATTTGAAATAATGTACGGATTTGAAGCGCTTCCTTCTCCGCCTGAAAAATCAGTAAAGTTTTCGTTTCCTGTAAAGCAAAGAGTTTTTGGAATAAAGGTTCCTTCAGAATTTATAAAATCAGGAAGAAGCGAAGAGAGGTTTTCCTTTGAAGTGAATTTCCCCTGCTTTAAAACTTTGCTTCCTGTATAGTAGCAATTCTCGGCAGATTTATCTGTGATTTCTGCAGAAGAGGTGCTGTAGCAATTTTTCAATGTGCCTTTGTTTTCTCCTGCAATTGCAAAGCATTTTGAATTAAGTCCGTTAGCAAGATTGAAACAGCTTTCTACAGTTCCGTTATTAAGTCCGCATATTCCACCTGAAGCCTTATCACCATCTCTTATGGAAATGAAAGACGAATTTCCACAGTTTTTGATAACACCATTGTTTATATCTGCAATTGCACCTTTGTAGCTTGAGAATTTATGAAGCTCTTTATTTTTAAAAAAGCTTGTGTTAAGACAGTCGGAAATAGTGCCGTTGTTTTCATTTGCAAAAGCAAAAATATGCTCAGGACAAACAAGGGTTATACCTGATATTACTGCATTTTTACCTGTAGCTTTAAATAATGCGTTTGTTGATGTCTGAGTTGAATAAAGTCTGATGATTTTGTGTCCGTGACCTGCCAGTTTGCCATTGAAGTAGTCTGCTGGTATATAAGATAAATTGTAAAGACCAAAATCTATATCTCCTGCAAGAGTGTAGTTTTTGTCAGGGTACAATCTTATGTTTGAAAGCTGATAAGGGTATTTTATAACAAATGGAGAAAGGGTGCTTCCGTCACCTGATGAGAATCTTTGGTTTAAAACATTGTAAAAAAGGTCGAAACATTCCTTTCTGGTCATAAGCTCCTCTGGACGCAAGAAATCATCATGCTGAAGCAATCCCATTTCTGCAAGTGAAACGGCAGGTCCTTTTGCCCATAAAGCAATATATCCGTCATCTGCAAAAGAAGTGACAAATGTATCCCTGTAGCCTGTGAGCCTTGCAGCAATTGTTAAAGCCTCCTGTCTTGTGATGTTGCTTTCAGGGTTCATATTTCCCTGTTCATCACCTTTGACATAACCGTAATTAACTGCGGTAAGAATGTCACCGTAGTACCATTTGCTAGGAGAAACATCAGGTAAATGTACAGATGTATGGTCCTTAGGAATGGCAAAGGTACGGTTTATCATTTTGATAAACTCACCGCGTGTTACTGTGTCACTTTCTCTGAAACCGCCTTCGTCTCCTACAACAATTCCTTCGGTTTTTAAAACATCAAGATTGTACGCTGAAACATTAAATGTACACAATATAAAAAATATGAAAACAAGTGATAATAAATATTTTTTCATAGAATTCTCCATTAAATATTATTTGTATTTTAATTATAACAGAAAATGCTTTAAAAAAAAAGAGCTTTCGCAAAATTTTCACGAAAGCTTAAAAGGGGAAAAGGTCCGCCAAAGGTGCGGACCTTTAAAGGGGATTATTTTATGATTCTCACTTTGATAACACCATCAATTGAAAGAAGCTTATCTGCAATCTCGGGAATGTCAGAAGGAGTGTCAATAAGGGTGTAAGCATAGTCACCCTTTGATTTGTTAATCAGATTTTCAATGTTTATGTTTGCCTCTGCAAAAAGAGCTGTGAAAGCGTTAATCATTGCAGGAATATTTTTGTGAATTATGCAAATTCTTACATCTGTTTCTCTTGGTGCACTGCATGAAGGGAAGTTGACAGAGTTTGTAATATTACCGTTTTCAAGATAGTCTTTAATTTCCTGCGCCGCCATAACTGCACAATTGTCCTCTGATTCAGGTGTTGAAGCACCAAGGTGAGGAATACAAACAATGTTATCTACGCCGATTAAATCAGCACTTGGGAAGTCGGTAATATATTTTGCAATTTTGCCGTCTGCAATTGCTTTTAAAAGTGCTTCGTTATTAACAAGCTCATTTCTTGAGAAATTGATGATTCTTGCGCCGTCTTTCATAAGTGCAATTGTATCTGCATTTATAGTATATTTTGTTTTGTCATTAAGTGGCAGGTGAAGTGTGATGTAATCAGCTTTGGCAAAAATTTCGTTTATGTTTGCTGCCATACCAACATTTGCTGAAAGATGCCATGCAGCATTTACTGAAATGAACGGATCAAAACCAATAACATCCATACCAAGTGTATTTGCTGCATTTGCAACCATAACGCCAATAGCACCAAGACCAATAACACCAAGGGTTTTACCTGTAATCTCAGGACCAACGAAAGCGCCTTTGCCTTTTTCCACAAGCTTTGGAACTGCATCGCCTTCATCTTTTATGGTTTCAACCCATTTGATACCGCCCACAACATCTCTTGATGCAAGGAAAAGTGCACCGATTGCCAGTTCTTTAACTGCGTTTGCATTAGCTCCAGGTGTGTTGAAAACAACAATGCCTTTTTCTGAGCATTTGTCGATTGGGATATTGTTTGTTCCTGCACCTGCTCTGCCTACTGCTTTTAAGCTTTCAGGAAGCTCCATATCGTGCATTGCGAAGCTCCTTAAAAGGATACCGTCAGGATTTTTAATCTCATCGGTAACTGTGAAATTGTCGCCAAGTTTGTCAAGACCGACTTTGGCGATTTTATTTAAAGTTAAAATTTCATACATTGTAATAACTCCTGTCTGTTATTTATTTTCTGCTTCAAATTTTTCCATAAATTCTACTAAAGCTTTAACGCCTTCTGTTGGCATCGCATTATAAATACTAGCTCTCATACCGCCAACACTTCTGTGGCCTTTAAGATTTTTAAAACCTGCGGCATCTGCTTCTTTACAGAATTTTTTGTCAAGCTCCTCATCACCTGTAACAAAGGTTACATTCATCATTGAACGGTATTCTTTGTCTGCACCAGGTTTGAAAAGCTCTGAATTATCAAGAAAATCATAAAGAAGAGCTGCTTTTTCTTCATTGATTTTCTTCATTGCTTCAAGACCGCCGAGACCTAAAATCCATTTATAAACAAGACCTGCAACATAAATTGCGTAGCAAGGCGGTGTGTTATACATAGAACCGTTGTCCGCCATTGTCTGCCAGTTGAGCATTGTAGGTGTATAGTCTCTTGCATTGCCTAAAAGGTCTTCTCGAACAATTACAACTGTAAGACCTGCAGGAGCCATATTTTTCTGTGCACCTGCATAGATTACGCCAAATTTTGTAACATCAATTGGTTCAGATATGATGCAAGATGACATATCAGCAACTAAAATTTTGTCACCTACATTTGGAATTTCAGGATATTTTGTGCCGAAAATTGTGTTGTTGTAGCACACATGAACATAGTCTGCGTCTTCACGAACCATATCAGGTGTAATTTTTGGTATGTACGCAAAGGTTCTGTCCTTTGATGATGCAATGCATTTAGCATCACCGTATTTTTGTGCTTCTTCATAAGCTTTTTTGGAAAACTGTCCTGAAACAACATAGTCTGCTTTGCCGTTTTTCATAAGGTTTAACGGAACTGCTGCAAACTGTGTGGAAGCGCCACCCTGAAGGAAGAGCACCTTGTAGTTATCAGGGATATTCATAAGGAGGCGGAGATTTTTCTCTGCTTCTTTTATAATCTCATCGTAAACTGCACTGCGGTGGCTCATTTCCATAACAGACATTCCGCTACCATTGTAATTTGTCATTTCCTGTGCACACTGTTCAAGCACCGGAAGTGGTAACATTGATGGTCCTGCTGAAAAATTAAATACTCTATTCATAATAAAGCCTCCTGTGATGATAATTTATAATATGGAATGTATTATACTACAGTAAAACGAAAAAGTCAACCATTTGTTGAAAATAATTTTTACCTGTTCAATCGTTGGTTGAATTCTTCTTTTTGACCATAGTTCTTTCTATAAAAAGTATTTACAGAATTATAAAGATATGCTATAATGTATTTGTAGAAAATTAGACACATAAAGAAAAGAGGCGTAAGCTTGTTTAAGGAATATAAAGGCCCTGAAGATTTAAAAGGAGCAAACATTAAACAACTTAATATTCTTGCAAAAGAAGTAAGGGAATATATCACCGATGTTGTTTCCCAAAACGGCGGTCATCTTGCTTCTAATTTAGGTGCAGTGGAAATAACTCTTGCACTTCTTAAAGTGTTTGATTTTAAAAAAGACAGTATTGTTTTTGATGTTGGACATCAAAGCTATGTGTATAAGGTTCTTACAGACAGAAAAGATGCTTTTAAAACCTTAAGAAAGCATGGAGGCATTTCAGGCTTTCCGAGAGTTGATGAAAGTGAATATGATTGGTTTAATGCAGGACATGCAGGTTGTTCAATCTCTGCAGCTTATGCTATGGCAGAGGTTAACAGAAAAGAAAATAATGAAAATTTCTCTATTGCTTTTGTTGGAGATGCTTCTCTTTGCAACGGACTTTCCTTTGAGGGACTTAACAATGCAGGACAGAACAAAAACAGACTTTTGGTTATTTTAAATGATAATGAAATGTCAATAAAAGAAAATGTGGGAAGCGTAAGCAACTATTTAAATAACATAAGAATTAATCCTGCGTACACAAGACTTAAAGAAAATGTTAAGCATTACACAACAAGAATTCCGATTTTGGGAAAGCCGATTTCAAAATTTGCAAGTGCGTTGAAATATGGAATTAAAAAACTGTTGATTACATCAGGAAGTATGTTTGAAAGCTTTGGCTTTAAATATATCGGTCCTATTGACGGACACGATACAGATTTGCTTATCAAAACACTTTCACGAATCAAAACTATGGAGTCGCCTGTTTTGCTGCATATAGTAACAAAAAAAGGCAAGGGATATGAATTTGCAGAAAAAACGCCTGACCTTTATCACGGTCTTGGTGCTTTTAACAAAGAAGAGCCTGTATCAGTAAAGGTTAACGAAAAGTCTCCCTCTTATATTGCAGGACAAAAGCTTCTAGATATGGCTAAAAAAGACAGTAATATCATAGCAGTATGTGCAGCAATGGAGGATGGCTGCGGTCTTGCGGATTTTCATAAGGAGCTTGACGGGCAGTTTTATGATGTTGGCATAAGCGAAGGACATGCAATAACCTTTGCAGGAGGTCTTGCTACAAAGGGGAAAATTCCTGTTGTTGCCATATATTCAACTTTTATGCAACGAGCTTATGACAATATAATTCACGATATGGCAATATCAAATCTTCATTGTGTGCTTCTGCTTGACAGAGCAGGAATTTCAGGAGAAGACGGAGAAACTCATCAGGGAATTTTTGATGTTAATTTTTTAAGCACAATTCCAAATGTAACAATATTTACACCATCAAACAAAAAAGAGCTTGAAGATGCAATAGAAACTGCAATTTATAAAACAAAAGGAATTGTTGCGGTAAGATATTCAAAAAGTAATTTTGAAGATGGTGAAGGATTTGAAAATCCTTATAAAGCTAAAATGATGAAACAGGGAAGTAAGGCAACAGTTGTAACCTATTCAAAAATGACAGAGGTAATAAAAAAATTGGATATTGATGCAGACCATATTCATTTAAATTGCATCTCTCATATAGACTACGATGCCATTATAAAATCCGTACAAAAAACTAAAAGACTTATAGTTGCAGAGGACAGTATTAAAAATGGCGGTGTGGGAGAAAGAATATGTGCTTATTTTGCACAAAAAGGTATCTTGGCAGAATGTAAAGTATTTGCAATAGAAAACAAATTTGTTCCGCACGGAAAGGTGGAAGAATTACTAAAAGATTTTTCTCTTGACGGCGAAACAATAGAAAGGTATATTAATGAAACAAAGGCTTGATGTTTATCTAACAGAAAATAAGCTTGTAGAATCAAGAGAAAAAGCAAGAGCTATTATAATGAGCGGAAATGTTTATGTTAACAACCAGAAAGCGGACAAAGCAGGTTTTTTTGTAACCGAAAAAGACCAGGTTGAGGTAAGAGGAAAATTAAATCCTTATGTTAGCCGCGGCGGTCTTAAGCTTGATAAAGCAATGAAGGTTTTTGGTGTTACACTGAAAGATAAGGTGGCTATGGACATAGGAGCATCAACAGGCGGATTTACCGATTGTATGCTTCAAAACGGTGCAGTAAAGGTTTTCGCAGTGGATGTTGGTTACGGTCAACTTGCCTGGAAGCTAAGACAGGATGAGCGAGTTATAAATATGGAAAGAACCAACATAAGAAATGTTACAACAGAGCAAATTGGTGAAAAAATTGATTTTGCATCAATTGATGTTTCATTTATTTCACTTAAACTTGTTCTTCCTGTTGCGAAAGAGCTTTTGAAAGATAATGGAGAGCTTTTATGTCTCATAAAACCGCAGTTTGAAGCAGGAAGAGAAAAAGTTGGTAAAAAAGGCGTAGTAAGAGATATTAATGTTCATTACGAGGTTGCAGAAAATATAGTAAGTTTTGCAAAAGAAATTGAATTTTATCCAAAGGCACTTGACTTTTCACCAATAAGAGGTCCTGAGGGCAATATAGAATATCTTTTGTATTTAACAAAGGTACCTTGTGAATGTGATATAGATGTAAAAAAAGTGGTTGATGAAAGCCACCAGGTGTTAACCGACCAATAAGGAGGTTTGTTATGAAAACCGCAGGAATAGTTACTTCAGCGTATGCATCAATGTATCCTGAAGAAGTTGAAAGAATTAAAAGCCAGTTAGTTAAAAACGGTTTTGAAATTATTGAGAATGAAAACACAGAAGAACTTTTTTCTAAAATAGATATGGCAATTGTTCTTGGAGGAGACGGAACAATTCTGTCTTTGGCAGAGCATAGTGCAAAACACAATGTTCCTCTGCTTGGTTTTAATTTCGGACATCTTGGTTATTTGGCAGAACTTAAAAAAGATCAGATTGAAGAATTTTCCAAAATAGCAAAAGGTGACTATAAAATTGAAGAGAGAATTATGCTCTCTGTGAAAGTGGTAAGAAGCGGTAAGCAGATTTGTCATACGCATGCATTAAACGATGTGGTTGCAACAAAAGGACTTCTTTCTAAAATGGTACATATTCTTCTTGAAATAGACGGTAAATATACAGGTGATTATTATTCAGACGGAATAATAGTTTCAACCCCTACAGGCTCAACGGCATATTCTCTTTCAGCAGGAGGACCGATTGTTGAACCAAAGCTTAACATTATGGTTATAACACCTATTTGTGCACACTCCACCAATGCAAGACCAATGGTTATTTCAGATGAGCAGACTATTAAGCTTGTTATTGATATTTATCACGGCGAGGATGTGGCACTTATGTGTGACGGTAAAGAACCATTAAAGCTTTGCCACGGCGATGAAATTTATGTTACAAAATCAAGATATAAAACAAAACTTATCAGGCTGAATGAAAGCAATTTTTTTGATATACTCAATAAAAAGTTAAAAAGAGGGAACTGAAATGTCTAAAAAATTAAGACACAGAGAGATTATAAAAATAATAACAGAAAATGTAGTGGAAACTCAGGGCCAACTTACAGATTTTCTTTTGAAAGAAGGCTTTGATGTTACACAGGCTACAGTTTCAAGAGATATTAAGGAATTAAGACTTATAAAAATTGCAGATTATGACGACCGTTACAGATATGCAGAACCAAGCAAAGAAACTGCAAGTGATTTAAGAGCAAGATATGTTACAGTTCTAAAACATTCTCTTATAAATATGCAGAGTGCAGGAAATATAATGGTTATGAAAACAATCCCAGGTTCTGCACAGGTGTGTGCAATGGCAATCGAAACACTTGGCTTTGATGAAATTGCAGGAGTAATTGCAGGGGACGATACAGTTTTTGTTGCCATATATTCAGACTATACGGCAGATGGTCTTATTGATAAAATAAACGAGGTTATAAAATAAGTGCTATACAGTATTCATATTGAAAACATTGCCATAATGGACAATGTTAACCTTGAGTTTCAGGAGGGCTTTAATGTTCTTACTGGACAGACGGGTGCGGGAAAATCAATTATAATAGACTCAGTTAATCTGCTTACAGGAGAAAGAAGTTCAAAAGAGCTTGTAAGGTCTGGTGCAGAAAAAGCCCTTGTTGAAGGTGTATTTTATACTTCGGATAACAGAGTTTTCCTTATGCTTGAAGAAAGCGGTATTGAATATGAAGAGGGAGAGCCTGTTGTTATAAGCAGAGAGATTTCAAAAGACGGCAGAAGTGTGGTCAGAATTAACAATAGGGTTGCAACAACAGGTCTTTTGAAGCAAATTTGCTCAAAAATTATAAATATTCACGGTCAGCATGACAGTCAGGAAATTCTAGACGAAAAATCTCACTTAAGATTTTTAGACGCTTTTGCAAAGGTTGAAAAAGAGCTTGAAGATTACAAAGAAAGCTATGGCCTTATGCAGGAATGTTTAAGAAAAATTGAAGAAACCACTCAGGAAGATTCTTTAAA